>CAZRGL010000071.1:0-27701 GCA_964599485.1 uncultured Polyangiaceae bacterium | reverse complement strand
TGACCACCATCGTGCCCATCCTCATCATGGGGGGGGTGTTCGCGGTCGGAATCTTCACGTCAACGAGCAGCAGCAATACCCAGCCCGCGCAACGCTCGCGCAGCCGGGGCAAGCAGCGCGCCCCATCCAAGATCCCGTCCAAGATCTGCGCAAAGGCTGCCAAGTGCTGCGCGCTGATCACGCCACCCAAATCTCAGCAGAGCTGCTCGTCGCTTGCCTCCAGCAGCAATTCCAGCGTCTGTCAGCAAGCCCTGGAAGGCTTCCAACGCGCCGCCAAAGCCCTAGGCAAGAGCTGTAGATAGTTCTGGCCCAAAAGGGCGCTACGGACTCGCGCGCCCCTGACGGGGCGAAGGCGCGCGAGCCCTTCGCTACCGCCATCCTATTGGCCAACTAGTACCTTCTAGTCGATGAGCTGGGCCACGTAGCTGATCGAGACGGTGCTGTTGCCGCGGGGGCCTACCCGACCGGCCATGCGCGTGTTGTCGACGACCACGTAATAGCTTCCGGGAGGCAAACGAAAAGCAGCGCGCATCGGCCGCAGGCTCGACAGCACGCCGCCGCCAACCACCGGGCCGGGCGGCGGACCGAGCGGGGCGCCGCTCTGGTAAGCGTTTCGCCACATGTCTCCGGTGCGTTTGGGAACAACCATCACGTCGACGGGCACGCCCTGCAACACGGCTCGTAGCGCCAATCGCTGGCCGCTTTCATGGATGCGAAAGGGCCCGAGGTAGTCGCGCTGACCAGCGTGCACGGCAATGGACTCGTTGGCGTAGGTGAAGTGCTCTCCCGAAGCCACCCGCATCGGCGCGTAGGGCTTGCGCGGTGGCCGCAAGATGCCGAGCGCAAACTGGTTGCCCTTGTCGGTGTGCAGCACGGTGAAGCCACGAGTCAATCCGCCATGAACGATCTGTTGGCCCACGACGTTGTTGAAAACGCCAAAGGGAGCTGCTGCCGCGCCCGCTAGCTTGTTCTCCACGCTCAACAGCCGGAAGGTTGGGCCGTAGGTCGCGCGGTTGAATATGCCCCAGACATAAGCGCCCTCATCGGATATCCGAAAGTCCATGCGGTACTGCACGGCTGCGTCGACGGCGAAGCCCACCCGGCGACTGACCGGCGTGTAGCCATATCCGGTTCCGCCGAATCGCACCGTGACCGTGCGGGTCTTGTCGTTGACGCTGGCTGAGCATCGCTGCGGGAAGAAGCGACCCATGGCAGTGGCCCGCTCTTGAAGTCGCAAGGGCACGCTGGTCTGCAGCATCTCGGGGCAGATTCGTTTGGCGCCGAAGTTGGAAAACAGCCACCAACGCAGCTCGGAGCTGGGATTGACGACGATGCCTAGGCAGGGGCAGCCGACGGCGGTGACCGCAAGTACCAACGTGGCCAAGAGCAACCCGGCGCGCGCGCGTTTCATCATGGCAAGCTTACAACCGACAGCCCGTTGCGCCCTCGTCGAGTTCTTGCTCGAGCCGGATTGCTGCCACTTGTCGCGCATGTCGGTGTCATGCTTCAGGGGAAAGTGCTACATGATCGGCCGCGGGCGTTCTTAATGATGCTCACTTCGTGGGCGATGCTTGGGCCGACAGGTTTTGGGGGAAATGGCGGGAAGCTTGCTTGCTCTTCCAACGTAATGGGGTTGTGGGAGAGGGAACAGACCGGAATGACAGGTGGACAACTACTACGAGCAGCCCGGGAGCGGCGTTGCGAACCGCGAATGGCCTTGAGAGCAGCTGCCAGCATATCGGCGCGCGGTCAGTCACATAGGGCACGGGTGCTCAACTTGTCGTGCTCCGGAGCGCTCGTTGCCGGCAGTGCCGATCCGGCTCTGCCGTCCATGCACACCATCGCCTTGCATCTGGGCGAAGCTGAGCCGCTACAGTTGTTGGCGCGCACCGTTTGGTCGAGCGCCGACCGGCACGCGCTGGCCTTCGTAGCCCTCGACGACGTCGATCGGCTCGCCATAGCCGAGCACATCGACCAGCTGCTTTCACGCGTCGCTTAGCCGCGATTCAGCCGAGCCAACCGAGCAGCAGGCCGTTGCAAAGCAGGCCTGCTGCCATCAGCAGGCCGGCGAGAAGGTGCAAGCGAATGGTGCCAGCGCACGCCTTGACCAGCTCGCGATCCTCGAAGTGACGGAACAGCACTTTGATGTTCCACAGTCCTAGCGGAAGGACCACCAGCGCCAGCGCGGCGCCGGGCGGGAAGGAGCCCGCGACGACCAGCGCTGCGACGATTCCGAAGGCAACGAGCAGCAGCGCGACGTAGCCCCAGCGGGCGCGTGACTTGCCGAGCACGACGACCAGATGGTTCTTGCCGCAGCGAGCGTCAGACGGCGCGTCTGGGAATTGATTGATCCACAGGATGGCGGCGGTCAACAAACCGATGGGAAGCCCTGCGGCAAAATCTACCCAGCCGAGCTTCCCGCTCAGGGCGTAAACCGTCCCCGCAACCATCAGCGGACCGAAGCACAATCCCACAAAGAGCTCGCCCAGACCTTTGCGCGCCACCAAGCGAATCGGCGGCGCCGTGTAGAACAGCGCTGCGAACGCGCCCACGATGCCAAAACCGAGCAAGCCGGGGCCACGCACGAGCAGCAAAGGAAGGGCAGCGACAAGAGCAAGCAGCAGCGCACCAACGCCCAAACGCAGCAGACCACGCTCGCTGATCAAACCCAGCTCGAGTGAGCGGCTTCCGCCAGAAAATGGCTGAAAGTACTCATTGTTCTCTGGATCGGCGCCGCTCTGGTGGTCGAAGTAGTCGTTGAAGGTGTTGGCGGCGACATGCAAGGCCAAGGCTCCGACCATCACGGCCGCAAACAGGCCCCATGAAAACGAGACGCCCTGGCGGGTGGCATGGAGCCAGGCGGCGCCAAGGATCACCGGCACCAAGGTCGCAGTGAGAAAAGGTGCACGCGTAATCACCAGCCATCTGAGCAAGCGTGTGCCGAAGCTGATGGGCGGCATCAGCCCAAGCGGATCGACGTCGAGCGGCTTGGTGATGCCGCAGTAGCCCTGCTGTTGTTTCACTCCGTCGACCTTCTTGAAGGTAGGTCGGATGCGGATCTCGGCGGCGAGCAAGTTCCCGCTCTTGTGCACGAAGGCGGTCTGGGTCACGTGCTCGCCATCCCGGTTGGCGGCGGCGAGCCAGCCGCCCACGTGGCCAAGCACCACCAGGCCGGGCGAGAACAACGACACCCGCTTACGGCCGACCACTTCGTCAGCGCGATATCCAAACAGCTGCTCGGCGGCCTTGTTGAAGGTCTCGATACGCCCTTCGAGATCGCAGGTGATAACGCTGCTCAGCTCGGTTTCGGGTACATCTTCGTGGGCCGTCGTAGCAGTTGCTGGTGGACTCATTTCTTCTTGTCTCCTCTTCGTCGGCGCCCGCGTAGGGCACTACTCACGGTTTCGCGAACGCGTCGGTTGAGCGCCTGGGCAACACCCCGGGCATCGAGCTGGGCGGTGCTCAGGAACGCTCCCAGCGCTTGCTCTGACAGCTGCGCGAGCTGTCGTAGCCTCCGCAGACGCTCCAGGACTTCGCCGGGGATCTTGGCCGCGAGCGCTTCGGCCTCGGCGCGCTCGAGCTGCCCGCGCAAACGATTGAGCAAGGCTGCTTCGCGTTCACTGATCACCCTGCTGATCATGGTCATGAAGTCGGTCTCGGCTTCGTAGCGCCACGAACGGCTGCCCAGCGACCGCACCCGCTGAACTACATGCCAGTGCTCGAGCTCTCGCAGGGCCAACGACACCGCGCCTTTGGACAAGCCGAGCGCTGCTTGCAGCTCCGCGGCGGTGAGGGACTGGCCGCGCATGTACAGCAGCGCCCAGATTCGTCCGTGACTGTCCTTGAAGCCCCAGAAGTCGATGGCGGTTCCCGCTGCGTCCACCACCAGCGCCTCCCAAGCGGGCAGCGCGAGGTGATCACCAGAGCTCATTCCACCCGGGGTACGTGCATAGCTTCTCATGGTGACTGGCTCATCACGGCAACGAGCACGCTTCAAGCCGAAGGGCGTCTCGAAGCGCAAATCTCCATGGGTTGGCGGCCCGACGCTCCGCCCAGCTTGCGCACCCGAGCGCGCATCCAGCGCTGCAATTCGGCCACGGCGGGGTGTGAGCGATAGGGGCCGAGCTCATCGAGGGCGCCGGCAATCTCGTCGAGCAAGCTCTGTCGTGTGATGGCCACCGCACCGCTGCTGTTGACCGCCGAGCCGAGTGCCTGGACTTGGCGCTCTGTTGGGCATCGCTGCGACCAGATCTCGTCGAAACGACCCCGAAGCGAGGGATCGGTTTGCAGCGCCACCGATATCAAGTAGCTCGGTCCGCCATTGCGAATGTCTGCCCACCGAGGCTTGCCCGCATCCAAATCAGCCCCATCGAGCAAATCGTCTGCACGCTGAAAGGCCAAGCCAAATCGTCGGCCACATCGCTCGAAACAAGCCGCAGCCTCATCATCACCAAACGCGAGCGCTACGGCCTGGCCGCACCAGCCAAACAGCGCGCCGGTCTTGCCTCGGGCAATTTCGCAGCACCGCTCGACATCCGTACCGACATCCCAGCGGGCACGCAGCTCCATCAGGGCCGCGCGGGACATCTGCGCCACGACCTCTACGGCGATCGTCGTGACCTCTGGGGTGAAACCACGCAACTGCTGGATCGCGGTCGACAGCATCAGGTCGCCGCTGAGGATGGCATTGGCATTTCCCCAAAGGGCGTTGGCGCTCGGCCGTCCGCGCCGCTCGGGACTGCAGTCGACCACGTCATCGTGCAGCAGGCTGGCGGTGTGGATCAGCTCGGCCGCCGCTGCCAAATCGGTCAACGCTGCCGACTCCACGCCGAGAATCGCGCCGAACAGCCGCACCAGCCGGGGCCGCGCGCGTTTCGCGCCAGGCGCCAAAGCCAAATGCTCAGCCGCCATCGAGAGCGAGGCGTCAGGGGCATCCGCCGGAGGCAGCGCTCGCGCCAACAGGGTGCGCAGTCGGTGCTCAACCGCTTCACAAAACCCATCGCCCGATGCCTCAAAGTTCACCAGGTTCAGATAGTTCAATACCTACTAAACCTCAACCTGGCAGGCTTTGGAAGTTGACTTTGGTCAACTTGAGGGCGGTTTTTGTTGGTGCGTTGGAGGCTTTGGTGCTTCAAGATTCGCCGCATGACGCGAACTTTGCTGATGGTGGTAGCCGTTTCGTTGGGTTTGACCGCGGCGGCTTGTGAGACCTCGCAGGCTCCCGAGCCGGCGACCGATGACCTCAAGCCGGTCGTGCGCTCGTCCGCTCCGACCGTACCTGCACGGGCGACTGGAGCGGGCGTGGATGCGCGAAAGCCAACCAGACCGGCGCGCCCCGGATCCATCAAGGCCCCCGCCAACGTCGCGAAGCCCCCTGCCAAAGCGGCCAAGACCAAGAGCGGGCTTGCCAGTGTGGTGCTCACCAAAGGCACGGGCAAAGAGAAGCCGGCACCCGATGACACCGTCTCGGTCCACTACACAGGCTGGAGCAAGAACGGCAACATGTTCGACAGCTCAGTCGCGCGCGGCAAGCCAACCCAGTTCAAAGTCAATGGCGTCATCAAAGGCTGGCAAGAAGGTCTGCAGCTCATGGTCGTCGGCGAGAAGCGACGCTTCTGGATCCCGGCCGCGCTGGCCTACGGAACCAAACCCGGCTTTGGCCCCACCGGACAGCTCACCTTCGACGTGGAGCTGCTGAAGATCACCAAAGCACCGGCGCCACCAGCCGTGCCCAAGGACTTGCTCAAGCCCCCCCCGGGCGCCAAGAAGACCGCCAGCGGGCTCGTCTATCGCTACCTGACCAAGGGCAAAGGCGCCCGGCATCCCAAAGCCACAGACCGCGTGCGGGTGCACTATTCGGGCTGGTCCAAGGACGGCAAGATGTTCGACAGCTCCGTCACACGCGGCCAGCCGGCGACCTTCCCGCTCAACCGTGTCATCAAAGGCTGGACCGAGGGCGTGCAGCTCATGGTCCAAGGCGACAAAGTTCGGTTCTGGATCCCCGCCGACTTGGCCTACGGCAAGAAGCCCAAACGACCCGGCGCGCCCTCCGGAGACCTGGTCTTCGACGTAGAGCTGCTCGACATCCTCTGAGCGTTCGCTCAGCTGGACGAGGCGCTCTGCCTCGCCTCCAGCAGCACGGCGAGAAAACGCTCCCCATAGCTCTCGATGCGCCCCGGTCCCATGCCATGCGCCTCGCTGAGACCGGCGATGTCGCACGGCTGCAAAATGGCCAGCTCGCGCAAGGTCCGATCGTGACAAATCACGTAGGCCGGAACCGAGCGAGCGTGGGCGAGCTCGAGACGCGCCTCACGCAGACGCTCGAAAACCTCGGCTTGCCCATCGTCCAGGCTCAGATGGCCCAGCGGGCGTTTCTTCGCCTTGGCCTCGGCGGCGCGCTTGCTCTGGGCGTTGTCGGGCGGCAGCACCCGCACCTCACATTCGCCCTTCATGGTGGCCCAACCCTCCGCCGTCAGCAGTGGCACGGGATAGTCGCCAACGCTCAAGTCGATCAACTTGGCCGTCAACAGCCTACGCAGCAAGCCCATCACCCACTCTTGGCTCTGCCCAGCGAGCAGCCCATGGGTGCTGAGGTGGTGCAAGCCCAGTTGCTGCACACGTTGTTGGTTGGCCCCCCGAAGACTTGCGGCGAGCAACGTCATGCCCGCGCGCCCTCGCAAGCGGGCCACGCCCGAGAGGGCTTTGCGAACCACCAACGAGTCGGCCTCCGAAACGCCCGCCCGCTCGCCGTACTCGTCGATGCGCTCGCAAATGTCGCAGTGGCCACAACCCCCGAGCAGCTCTCCCTCGTCGCCGAAGTGCCGCAAGATGAAGTCGTGTCGGCAGCTGCCCGCCTCCACATAGCGCATGAGGTCGAGAAATTGCTGCCATTGACGCTGCTTCCACACCGCAGCTGCACTGCCCGGTACGGGCTCGGTGCCGTCGCGGTCCATGTCGATCAACCGTCGGCGCAAACCGAAATCGCTCATCCCACTGAGCAACAGGCCGCAAGCGGGCTGGCCATCTCGTCCAGCACGCCCCACTTCTTGGTAGTACTGCGCGATCGAGCCGGGTGCTTGAACATGCACCACAATGCGAATGTCGGCCCGATCGATTCCCATACCGAAGGCGTTCGTCGCCACCACGACGTCGAGCTGCCCAGCGGCAAAGCTGGCATTGACCTGCTCGCGTAGCGCGGCGTCGAGTCCTGCGTGATAGGCCTGGCAACGCCAGCCGTGCTCACAAAAAGCCTCCGCCAACCGCTGGCTCAACCGTCGCGTCCCCGCGTAGACAATTGCCGAACCGCTGGGCTCTTTGACAAAACCAAGCGCTGCGCGCACCCGCTCCAGGGCAATGGTTTGGCGGCGCGCAAGTCGATCCACTTCTTGCACTTCGAGGTGCAAATTCGGGCGCGCAAAGCCACGCAAGAGGACCTTGGCGCCCCGTTGAACGAGCCGCAGTCGACTCATGATCTCCTCGCGCACCTCGGAGGTGGCGGTTGCGGTGCACGCCAACACCCGAGGCGGCGACAACGTCTCTAGCAGCTCGCCTAGCCGAAGGTAGTCTGGCCGAAAGTCATGCCCCCACTGCGAGATGCAGTGCGCTTCGTCAATGGCCACCAGAGGAGGGCGCAGCTGCCGCAGCAGCTCGATGAGCGCGGGCTTGTGCAAGCGCTCGGGCGCAACATAGACGAGTCGATAGTGGCCTTGCGCAATGCCCAGCGCGCGCCTACGGCGCTCCTCGGGCTCGACCGTAGATGCCAAGTACGTTGCTGGGATGCCTCGCTCTTCGAGGGCACGAACCTGGTCCTCCATCAGCGCGATGAGCGGTGAGATGACCAGCGATGTGCCGCCTAGGGCGACCGCCGGATACTGGTAGCACAGCGACTTGCCTCCCCCAGTCGGCGCCACCACCAAAACACTACCACTGCCCTCGAGCAGCTCATCGACGGCCTCGCGCTGCCACGAGAACAGTGATGGCACACCAAAACGCTCGAGCAGCGATTCCTCGCTGGGCGGTTGGATGGCAGGGCCTTCTGAATGGATCAAGCTCATGTCTCTATGATCATCGTCGCGAGCGATCCACCGGTTCCGCGTTTTGTTCCGATTCCTGCCGTGCCGATCCGGCGAAACACGTATCATGGCGTGGGTATGTGGACTGTTGGGGAGGACGAGCAATGAAGTGGTTGGCCAGGCTTGGATCCGCAGCGATGCTGTCGTCGCTCTGCGCGTGCACCTTTACCAGCCCTCCGCGGGCCCACGCGCCACCACCGACACCCTGGCCTGCCCAGCCTCCGATAGCCCTCGCGCCGCCTGCCCCGGCAGCGCCGCAAGTCGACCCCCAAGTCCAGCTACAGCAGCGCTGTGACCTCGGCGACGCGGACCGCTGCGCCGAGCTCGCCGAACAAATCGACCTCGAAGGGGACTTGTCGCGTGCCGCTAGGCTGCGGGCCGCTTCGCTCTACTTGATGAGCTGCAAGTCCGGAGATCCGGCCGGGTGCGGCAGTGTGGGCTACTTGTATTTGTCCGGAAGAGGAGTGAGGCGCAACTTGGCCGTCGGCGCACATTACTTGATGACCGCCTGCGACAAGGGCGACGCCCACGCCTGCGCCAACCTGGGCACGCTCTATTACAAGGGCATCGGTCTGCGACGCTCCGAGAAGCACGGCGTCAAGCTGTTCGAGAAAGCCTGCAGCGCCTCGAGCGCCCATGGTTGCAACGCCCTTGCCTCGGCCCACTACCACGGCGTCGGAGCGCCTCGTGATCGCCCCCGTGCCGCCAAGCTGTTCGAGCAAGCTTGCAAGCAGGGCAGCGCCGACGGTTGTAGTGGGCTCGGCGCCATGGTGGCCAATGGCGTGGCCGTCGAGCTCGACAACGACCGCGCCGCTCGCTTGTTCGAGCAGGCCTGTAGCCGGGGCAGCAGTCACGGTTGCGGACAGCTCGCCCTGCTGAGCCTACAAGGCCACAACGACCAGCCTCCAAACTCCAACCGCGCACTGCAATTATTCCTGCGTGCCTGCCGCGGGGGCGACGCCAGTAGCTGTATGCACCTGAGCAACTTGCTCGATCAGCAGCCCGATCGGCGCCTCGAGCTTCCCGATGATGCCACGGTGCACGGGGGCGACTGCGATCAGACCGGCAACTGCAACGCACCCAAAGCCAAATCGACCGCCAAACCCGTGGTCGATCTCGAAGCCCTCTTGCGCCGCTGCGCGCGAGGCAGCGCCATGGCCTGCTCCGCCCTCGGCACCTCGGGCAAAGTGAGCGACCCGGGATTCTAGCGACATCGACCGCGAGCGATCGCCCGCCGGTCAGAACCCCATACCGACCATGCCGGTGCCCAGACGCTTCACCAGCTGGTCGTCGATCTCCGGATCACCTTTCTTGGGACTGCCGTAACGCACTGCCTTGAAAGCAAGCGACATGATCGAGCCGATCTGCTGCTCACGCCGCAAACGCGCCCCGAGCGCCGGTTCGGGCGGCGCCGTCTCCGTCCGGTAGGGGATGGCCGAGTGCGAGCTACCGTTCTTGTCGTAGATGTAGCGCTTGAAGGGCTCTTCCTTGGGGTGGCGATTGAATGGATCGAAGGCCGAGCGAAGCTTGATGCTCGCGACCCGGGCTTCGGTCGAACGCGCCAGCGCACTCATCAGCGGCGTCGGCTCGCCGATGAGATACCGGTACCGCTCGTCGATCTTGCGGGCGCGACGACGGACCACGCCATTGGGAGCAAAACGCTCCATGGCGTACAGACTGGTCCACATCATGGCGCAATGGCGCTTGTGTAGCAGTGCCTTGTGCTTGCGCATGATGGGCTTACTCGAGCGCATGCAATAGGCATAACCCGACAGCTCGACGTCGAGGCGACGCAGAATCGAGGGGCCCCAAGTCTGGTAGAGCAAGTCGTAACCGTACTCGGTCAGGTTGAGCGTTTCGTGGGGCTCGAGGTTGATGTTCTTCTGGGCGCCGCTCCAGAAATGCACGTCCTCCCAGGGCACGTCGCGCACGCGTCCCTCCTCGCGTAGTCGCTCCCACAGCGGCGTACCCGGGAAAGGCGACACGCGGGTGAGCTGTTGGTAAGTGGGCTGCAGCGAAACGAAGTAGTTCAGGTCTTCGTGCATGTTGCCGTGATGGTGAAAATCCCAACCGCACATCCACGCGCCCACCGTACGGATCCCCATCGAATGTAGGCGCTCGAACACCAGCCGCGCATCGACCTCGTCGCGCTTGTCGTAGCCATGATCGCCCGCGAATTTCGATTCGACTCCGATGAACACCGATCCCAGGCCTATCTCGGCGATGGTGTCCCAGCCGTGCTTGGCGGCGAATTTGCCAATGTGATCGACCGAGCCGAAACCGAACCAATCCAGCTGCTCGACGACCTCGGGGTGGCTCTCCCAATACTCGCGGATATCGAGCAGGTAGCTGGGGTGGCGGAAGTGGTCTTCTTCGATGACGAACACCTGCGCCAAGTCGGGAAAAACCTCGTGATAGAGGCGAATGTGCTCGACGAGCTGGCGCGAAGAGAGCAGCTCGATGCGCTTGCGGCCGAACAAGGCCGTCGTCGAACAAAAGTCACAACCGCCGATGCAACCGAGCCCCGAGACGAGAAAGCCCACGCAACCTTTGGCGAAAGGCGTCACGTAGGGCGGTGAAATCCCCGCTTTGGGCATCAGCGCTTGGCGGATGGGACGATCTTCCTGCTCGCCGAAGAAACGCCGCAGCCAGCGCACGCCCTCGCCCTCGACGATGTGATCGACATACTTCTTCTGCGTTTCGGCATCATAAGCAGCACGGAATGCTTGTCCGCCATACGATCCGAGCAGGATCTTCGTAGCCGGGGAGCGACGGCGCACGTAGGTACACATCCGCATGACCGTATCGAGGTGAGGCGGGTAGGCGCTGATCCCGATGACCGAGTAGCCCTTGTCTACCTCGGCGGTAAAATCCTCCCAACGCGGGTACTCGAGCAGCATGGCGGGCGGCTCGACGTTCTGGGCGAGAATGTGATTGGCGTAGCAGTGCGTGTGCGACACGACGGTGAAAACGTCATCGCCTTTCGTGAAGCGCTGCGCCGTGGCATCAGTGAGCGAATCGTTGGCAGGCAGCGTCGGGTAGGGGTAGGTCGGCGTGGTCAGCAGAATCCAGTTTTCGAGCGTGTCAGCCATGCCCGAAGGTTATCGGTGTCTGCCGGCCCACCACAAGTCGCCTTTGTGTCGTCATCGGCAACTAGCAACAGCGATGCAAATGCGACCGGTCCTTGCGGTCTGGTACGGGCTAGCCGGACGGGGGCACGCAGGCTTTGCCGTCGTTGGTGTCCTCGACGTAGGTGATGTTCGAGGAGCAGTTGGCCTCGTTGTCGACCGAGCGATTGGCGTTGCACTGCAACTTGTCGGTACAGAGCAAGAAACAGTAGTTCTTCATGTCGTCATGGACGACGCAAGCCGAGCCCTCGGGGCAGTCTTTGTCGGCCGTACAACCCTCGATACCGCAATAGCCACCCTTGAAGGGCAAGCACACCTGCCCCTGCTCGGTGCAATCCTCGTTTTTGGCACATTCGGCGCCGACGCCGCGCTTGTTGGCCGCACTTCCTCCAACTCCATTGTCGTCGTCGTCCCCACATCCACCAATCATGAGTGCGAGAATCGAGAGCACGATGATGCTTGCGCGCATGGAATCCTCCTATGAACGTTCTCGAAGTAAGTTCAGCTACTGCTTCGAGTCTGCCTCGTCGTTGGTACGAGCGCCATAGGCAAACAAAGGCTCGACGGCAACCTCGACCGAGCCAGCCACAGTCGCTTGCTTGATTCGTTCGATGACCGCGCGTTTGACCGCAGCGATGTCATCCACATCAGGCTCGACGACGAGGTCACAGGTCAGCTCGAGCTCGGCGCCCTGCCCCGCCAAGCGCAGATCGTGAAAAGACTGTACCCGCGGCTCTGCGGCCACAATTCGACGGAGCGCGCGATGGGCATCTTCGTAGTCAGGATGACTGCGATCGATGGGATCGACGTGAACGACCACATGCCCCTTGCGGCCTTCGCTGAGCAGCTGCTGGACAGATTCGGCCGTGGCGTGCAGCGCCAGCGGACTCTCGCTGGCGCAGGTCTCGATGTGCAAAGAGATGAGCCTGACCTCTCCGTAGTCGTGGATCACGATATCGTGAACGCCGTGCACCCCGTCGACTGAGAGGGCTGCGCCGGCAAGATGCTCTATCTCTTCGGGATCGGGCGCCGCCCCTATGAGTGGATCGACCGACTTCTTCGCTAGATGCAGCGCCGTTGCCAAGATGACCAAGCTCACGGCGATGCCCATGACCCCATCGAGAATGGGATAGCCGTACTTCGAGCCGACGATCCCAACCGCAACCAGAACCGTTGCGAACCCATCGCTTCGGTGATGCCAGGCGTCTGCCTCGATGGCCTTCGAGCCGCAGCGCCGCGCCAAGCTCACCGCGAATCGGGCGTTGTACTCTTTGACGGCTGCCAGCACGAGCACCACTGCCACCACGGCCCAATCGGCCACGAGCGCGACCGGCGCCATGATGCGCTGCACCGAGGATTTGAAGAATTCCACCCCGGCAATTCCCAACAGAACCGCAATGATAACCGCTGCCAGGATCTCGACACGACCATGGCCATAAGGATGCTCGCGGTCGGCGGGCCGCCGGGCGATGTGCGAGCCGACAATCAGCACAGCTGAAGACACCCCATCAGCCAAAGTGTGAACAGCGTCGGCGATGAGCGCGACGCTACCGATGGACAGCCCCAGGGCGAGCTTCACCGCGAAGAGCACGGCGTTGAGACACATGCCCACCCAACCCTCGACGATGCCAAACGCGGCCCGACGTTCGGTCTTGCCCGTCGCGGTCCGCTCTACCTTAGCGATGACCCAAGCCGTGAGTGGGTCGGTCCACGGCGGCTTGGCTGGGTCGCTCATCGCTCGGTATCGGAGCACCGACAACCTATTGGCTCAAGCCTCAACTCGTGACCGCAACCACATTGCGACACGGCTGGTGTGCGGCCGCTCCGTTCGTGGTTATGCTGGCTGGGTGCTGGCCAAGCTGCTCGGGATCAGACGTGAAGATCGGCGGGACACCGCGGTCGGCTTCGCCACGCTCGTGGCCATCCTGACGGCCCACGCGATGCTGGAGACCGCGCGCGACGCGCTCTTTCTCGAGAAACTACCGGCCAGTTACCTGCCCCTCGCGTATATAGCCATCGCTGCCCTGGCGCTGGTGCAAAGCAAGCTGAATCAGAAAGCCTCAGCCCGCTTCTCGCGGCGCAAGCTGCTGAGCTTGTCCTTGATCGGCGGTGCGGTGATCACAGCGCTGTTCTGGCAGCTGAGTGCCAGCGGCGGCTCCTGGGTATTGGGCGCCCTCTACGTTTGGACGGGGCTGCTGGCCACCGTGGTTGTGGTGCAATTCTGGCTGCAGCTCGGCGAGGTCCTTCAAGTCGATCAAGCCAAGCGGGTGTTCGCCATCATCGGCGCCGGCGGACTGGTGGGCGCAACGCTCGGCTCGCTCATCGCCAGCGGCCTACTCACGCTGTTGGCTGATGCGCGCATGCTTCTTTTGGTTTCGGCGGTCTTTTTCGCTTTCGCCGCGGTGCTACCGCTCGGCTTCGGAAAAGCCGCTGTCGAAAAACCGACTCGAAGAAGAGGGGCTGCGGCCCCACCCGCCAAGAACACGCTCCGCATGATCAAGAACGATGTCTATCTGCGGCGCCTCTTGTGGATGGTGCTCATCGGGGCGGTGCTGGTGACGGGCGTCGACTACTTGTTCAAAGCCACAGTGGCGACCCACGTCGCCAAAGCGAGCTTGGGCAGCTTCTTCGCTCGCTACTATGCGGTGGTCAACAGCGTCGCATTGGTCGTGCAGCTTCTCCTCGCCCGGCGGATCGTGAGCAAGCTCCACGTCAACGGCGCGCTGCTCGTTCTGCCCCTGCTGTTGCTACTGGGCTCGATCGGCTTCGTGCTTACACTCGGCCTATTGCCCGCCTTGTTGCTCAAAGGCGGCGACGGCGCCTTGCGTCACTCGGTGCATCGCACGGCCTCTGAGATCTTGTACTTGCCGCTGCAGCGACAGGTACGTGAGCGCTTCAAGGGTTTCGCAGCCGCCGTCGGTCAACGCGGCGGTCAGGCGCTGGCGTCGTTGCTCATTTTGGCAGCCACGGCGCTATCGGCCCAGCCACGCCATCTGGGTTATGCGCTGGTCGTCCTCGGCATCATGTGGGTGGGGTGCTTGCTGGGCTTGAAGCCCTATTTCTTGGAGCTGTTTCGCAAGGAGCTGCGCGCCGGCACGCTCGATACGGACGTAGACATACCTGAGCTCGACCTGGCCTCCTTCCAGCTGCTCGTCCAGTCGCTGAGCGCCGAGGACGACGCCGAAGTCCTCGCCGCGCTCGACATGTTCGAGAGCTACGGCAAGACCGCCATGGTTCCCGCGCTCATCCTCTATCACCCAGCACGCGAGGTGGTACTGCGCGCCTTCGAGATGTTCGCGCGTAGCGAGCGACAGGACGTGCGACGGCTGGTGGGCCGGCTGCTGAGCCACGACGATCCGGAGATCCGCGCCGCAGCGGTACGCTCTGTTTCGGCCATCGCACCCGAGGAGGAACTGCTTCGTAAGTTCTGCATGAACGATGACAGCCCCGCGGTCCGTTGCACTGCGCTCGTCGGCTTGGTGGCCGCTGGCATGTGCGCCGATCAGGAGGCCAACCGCATGTTGCGCAACATGGCGAGCGGCCGCTGCGGCGAGACCCGCAAAGCACTGGCGAAGGCGCTGCGACATTTGCCGGTCGAGCGCTTCAGCTGGGTCGCCATCGAGCTGGCAGCGGTCCAAGAGCCGGGCCTTCTGGTCGAGGTCATTCGCTCGATGGGCTCCGCGCCCCACGAAAGCTACATCCCCAAGTTGATCGAATTGTTGGCTGAGCGCCAGCACCGCGCCGAAGCGCGCAACGCCTTGCTCGCAACAGGTGAGCCCGCCTTCGAGCAGCTCGTCGAGGCCCTCAACGACAACGAGCGACCGCAGCGCTTGCGGCGCCACCTTCCACGCAGCATCAGCCGTTTCGGCAGCCACGACGCTGCGCGCGTCTTGCAGGATGCGCTGCTTCACGAGCGGGACCAGAGCGTGGTCTTCAAGATCCTGCGCGGCCTCGGCCGCATGCGCGCCATCGATCCCTCGCTGCCCATCGATCGTGAGGCGCTTTTGGATTTGGCACGACAAACCCTCGAGCAAGCCGTCACCACCTTGCATTGGCGCCTCACGGCGTGCCGCATCGTGACGTGCCAGCAAGGAGCCCGCTCGCCCGCCGCTGAGCTGCTCATCGCGTTCCTCGACGAAAAAGAACAAGTGGAGATCCAACACGTCTTTCGGCTGCTGCACATCATCGAGCCGCGCCAGGAGTTTCGCATCATCTACGATGGGCTTCGCAGCGCCGACCGCAAAGCCAGGGCCAGCAGCCTCGAGCTACTTTCGCACCTGGTGCCCTCCCCCTTGCGCGAGGGGATCTTGGCAATGGTCGATGACGTCACGCCCAGAGAGCGGCAAGCGCAAGCGAAGGCATTCTTCGATCCGCCGGGTCGCGAGCGCGTCAATGAGGTCATCGCCCAGGTCGAAGCGTCGAGCGACGAACAACAAGCCCAACGTGCCCTCGGGCTCCTTTATGCCGACACCTTGCGAGAGATGTTGCGCGAGCCCAGCAAAGCGCTACGCAGCTTGGTGGCCTACCACGTCGCTGAGCTGGGTCTGGAGGAGCTGCGCGCTCAGGTAATCGGCGCCAGCAAGTCGCGCTCGGACGTGCTTCGTGACATTGCCAGCTCGGCACTGGACGCCTTCGAGCTGGCCCCAACCCCGGAGCTGAGCGGTGCAAGCTGAAGCGCAAACGAGCTTGATGGTGAGTGACGACGCGCCCGCGCTCAGCTTGGTGCAGCGTGCGCTGATCCTGAAGACCTTTCCGGGCTTCGCGGCCCTAACAGCCAACGAGCTGGCGGTGATGGCTTCCATCTGCCGCGAACGCTACTTCGAGGCGGGCGCCACCATGCTGCAACCCGGCGTACCAGTGATCGCCTTCTATCTCATCATCGAGGGCCAGGCGCAGATCATCCGCCAAGGCCGCCCCGCCAAGACCCACGGCCCGCGCTCCACGGTCGGGGGCCTAGCCTCCCTCACTGGTGATCCGCAAGGCGCTCACGCCGTCGCCCTCGAAGACAGCATCTGCTTGGAGATCGACATCGAAGACATCCAAGACGTGTTCGAGGATCGCTTCAGCATCTTGCTCGGTGTGCTGGGTGCCATGGCCCGGACGCTGCGGGAGCTACAGCAAGAGATTGGCGGCGGGGCTGCCATCACGGCCAGCAAAGAGCTGTCCGCCTTCGATAGCGACAAACCCCTCGGGCTGGTCGAGCGCATGTTCTTTCTGCGATCGACCACCAACTTCTCCTACACCAGCGTGGAGGCGCTTGCGGACATCGCCGATGACGCCACCGAGCTTCGCTACGAGAGCGGTGAGACTATTTGGAAGGCCGGCGACGAGGGCAACTACTCGCTGATGTTGGTCAATGGACAGGTCGAGTGCAGTCCCGAGGACGGCGGCGCTCCGTTCATGTTCGGTCCTGGCTTCGTCGTAGGCGGACTGGATTCAATTGCCAACGTGCCGCGCTGGTACAGCGTCGTCGCCCGGGGTCCAGTTCACGGGCTCAGGCTCGACCGCGCTACGTTCTTCGATGTGCTCGAAGATCACCCGGGCATGGCCATGGCAATGCTGCGTAGCCTGGCCCGAGGCGTCGAAGGGCTGCTCGACCGCCTAGTCAACAAGGCCGCCGCCGAAAGCGTGGCCAACAAGCAGAGCAACGGCAACGGCGACGACGAGGACTACGACGACTAGACTTGTCGACGTGCGTGCGCAGCGGCCCAGATCGACCTCGAGGAGTGCCCGTGTGGCGCGGGCGCGTCTGCTGATCAAGGACGGACTCGGTTGGCTACGCGGCTACCCGGAGCCGCCGCACAGCCGAGTGTCGAGCTGGACGATCCTGCCAGCGGCAGGCTCGGGCGCGGAGCCAACGACCTGCACCATCGATCGAAGTCACCTGCGCCGCGCAACTCGAACGGTCAAGATTCTGTTGCGTGACCATCGGACTGCGCTGGGTCGAGTCGTCGGTGACGCAACGACATGGGCGAGCCGAATCCAGCTGCGCCTCGACTGGCTCAAGCCTGCAGTGCATCTCGGCCAGCCTTTGCCGGACATCGAGGGCCTTCTGGTCGAGCTCCATAGCCCCCGGCTGATGCGTGTATTTGCCCGGGCGCAGCAGCGCTATACCGAGCTGCAAGCGCCACCGCCCGTGGATCTGTTGACCGCGGCCGTGTGGATCTATGCCGACGACGAGGCGCAGACGGCCAAAGCGCTCGGTTGGCTTGCCAGCCGAGCCGAGCTCTTGACCGCATTGCTGCGAGATCCACTGCAGCCCCAGCCGCTCCGAACCGCTTTGCAGCTACTCGAGCTCGCGGTTGTCGACGGCCCCGCGCGACTCGATCCGCTCCTGACCCGCATCGCCGATCCACGTTGCTTCCGAGTACCGACCTATCCGGATCGAAAATGCGCCCAGGTCATCAAAGATCTCAGCAACCAACTCGAAGCGAGCTGGCCGAATCCTCCGAGCGCCAATCTGGGCAAGCAACTGCTCGAGCTGCTGCAGCGTCTTCGCCATTGGCCGCCCAAGCAGCGCCGCAAAGCACTCCAGATGGTGGACGATTGTGTTCCACTTCAACCGCTGCAGCGATGGTCCACTTGGTGGCAGAAACACGACGACTGGGTCGCGGAGGCCAAGCTGCTGCTCGAAATCAAGCCGCCGCCGCGCCGCAGGCTCGATTACTTGCGCAAACAACTGCTGGGTCATGCTGAGGGCGCGCCGCCTGCTTTCAACTCCGTCGACGCTGCCGCAGCGGTATCCGGGCTCGCCGCACTGCCCGACAAGGCGCTACGTCAGTTGCGGGCGCTGCTCGATCAGCTGCCTTTGGTCGAACGCGGCTCGACTCCACGACTACGCTTGCTGCTCTTGTGGCATGACCTCTTCGCCTCTTTCGACAGGAGGGAGGTCACGCCCTTGCTGCGCGCGGCGCGAGCCTACTTCAGCCGTGAGTCCTCGAGACACAGCCGGGCGCCCTGGCAGCCGCAAATCGACAGCCGAGACAACAATCTCAATTACGCCGCACCAGAGTGGCGGTTGCTGAGCGAACGAGGCGGCCATCGGCTCGCCAGCGAGCTCTACCGCGCCCTCGAGCTGCTTCGCCTCCGAGCCACCGAAAGCGAAAGCAAACAAGACTGGCTAACCCCCGTGCACTGCTCGGCTCTGACCGAGCTGCTGGTTTTGACCCGTGATGGCGAGCGCGCCGCCGGGCTTCTGCAGCAACTTTCGGCGCTCGGCTTGGTCGACCACTTCCCCGTTCCGTACTCGTGCATGAGCGTCGCTCTTCGTGACCTCTGCGACGAGGACGAAGCCTTCGGTCCGCTGATGCTCGCACTGGACAAAGCCGACTTCGAGGAGCACGAATACGACGACGACGATGACCGCCTCGGTGTGGCTAGCATCTGCTGCAGCGCGCCGAGCTTGCGCAAGCTCCTGGCCCAGCTGATCCTCAACGGCGAGCTGAGCCGCGTGTTGCGCATCGGCGGCTGTGCTCTGGCACTTCGCAAGCTGGCAAGCCCTGCAGTGAGCTTCGAGCCGCCACAGCTCGAGGGCGCTCTGCCACGTTGGACACGCCGATATCCAACGAGCCTGGCCAGCGCGCTGCGCACCCTCAGCAGCGCAGACGCCCACGCCGAGCAAACAGCTGCCCGGATCCTCGGCAAGAGCTTCCCCGATCGAGCTGCTCTTCGCCAGCAACTACAACGAATGCAGCTCGCGCTCGAACAAGGCTCGGCCGCCAAACCCGAGCAGCTCCGCAAACGGATGGCGAACCTGAAGAAGCGAACGGAACAGCCCGCTACCGCCTCGCCCAAGAAGCTCGAGACCCTGCAACTCAAATTGCACCAAGCCGTGGAGCGCAAGCAGCTCGAGCACTACGAAAAGCGTCTCAACGAAGCGCTGCTGACAGCCCTTCTGCCCAGACTCGGCGTTGCGCCGCCCTGGCTCTTCGAGCAGCCCTGCATAGGCTTGCTTCCAGCGCTGTGCACGCTGCCACGAAGCGCTCGACGCCTCGCTTTCCGCCTGCTGCGCGCCCGAGCCGGCCCCTATCCTTGGGATCTGCGTGAGGCCGAGCCGAATCGACGACTGCTGCAACGACTCACGAACAGGGGCCTGGACATGGCGCCTTGGCTGGACGGCATCGGCATCATCGAGCGCGACAGCCCCCGCGGCCGGCTCCTGCTACAGCTCGAGCGCGATCCACTCGAAGCGCTCTTGATGGGCAAGCACTTCGACACCTGTCTCGGTCCCGGTGGCATGAACTTCTTTTCCGCGGTGTCCAACGCGGTCGACATCAACAAGCGGGTTTTGTATGGGCGCGACGAGACAGGCGGCGTCGTGGGACGTTGCTTGCTGGCTTTGCGCGACGACGGCGCCATTTTGAGCTTCCATCCGTACTGCCACGACAAGCGGTACAAGTTCACGACCATGGTCAGCGACTTCGTCGAGCAGCTGGCCCGAAGGATGGGTAGCGCCCCCGCCCCGGCCACGGGCTCGGTCAGCTGCTTGCTGTCTAGTGACTGGTATGACGACGGCCCGGTGGACGTCACTGGTCGTTATGCCGCGCTCGAAGACGAATCGACCTTCCGCAAATCACTACAGGACATCTGCCTCGACACTTTTGTCGCTGCTGCGCGCGCCGCACTACGGCCCGCCGAATTGGACGCGCTGACACTGCCCTTGCTGCTGGCCCTCCCTGAGCTGCAGAAGCGCCCTGAGCTAGCAATCCCGCTGCTCGATTTGGTGATGGCAGAACGACGACTGGGACTCGATGACCAGATCCTGGCGGCCAGCCGCGCGTTCCACGCCGGCGCACACGACCGGGCACGCGAGCTGATGATCGACCGCGTGCTTCCCAAGCTGCTGCGCCAAGCCTCGCCACGCCGACCTGTCGAACCCGAAACATTGAAGTTGTTAGTGAAGCTGGGCGAGCCGTCGTTGGTGTTGCGCTTGTTGCAACGCAGCCGATCGCGCTCCATACGTCGCTGGGCGGACGACGAGGCGGACCGGATCGTGGTCGCAGCGAGCGCCCACGCGGCGCTTCATCGCCACAAATTGGCCGCTTCTTTGTGCAATATCGTGCTGGCGAGGGGGCCGTCGCTCTGGACGAGTCAGGCCCGCGAGTTGCTGTCGGAACTGGCTTCCTAGAACGCGATACCGCCTCGGTGGCCTCGCTGGGCCCCAGCCAGTGATCGGCGGCTGCACAAAAACTAGTCCCCTTTGTGTATTCAAATGTAGGTTTATGTCATGAAAAGGACTCTTCTCACTGTATCCATGGTTTCGCTGCTCACTGCGGGCTGCAGCCACCCTGTGATGCAGCCCAACGTTGCGGCCCACGAAGTCATGGCCGTCGACCCTGGGCCCGCCGAGCCGATCGAGGTCGCGCTGCCTGCCAACGGTGAGCAGCTCGAGACCTTGAGCGCTACCCACACCGCCTGGCGGTCCGCCGGTGACTACGTGGTGGTGCGCTTGTCTGGAAGCTACCGCGAAGCGCCTGTCACGCTCACCCAGCGCGTGGTTGGCCATAAGCGCTCCCTGCTCATCGTGGACATGTCGCTAGACGACGGCGGCGCCCAAGAGCGGTTTCGTCTTCGGATCCGCGAAGATGGAACCAATGAAGGCGAGCTGGTCAGTGTGGCCCGCCTCGAAGGAGAGCTGCAAGTTCCCTTTGGCATCGCCGCCTACGAGAAGCTGATGAGCGAGTACATGCTCAGCGCCGACAGCAACGAAGCCGAGCTCGGCAGCACAGGAGTGCTCATCGAGGTGGGCGGAGCGGAGCTTCCCTGCGTCAAGACCGCGTACCGAGTTCGCGTAGGAGCGCATCGGGCCACGATGCACACCCTGTCGAGCGAGAAGGTGCCTTGGCAGAACGTCGGCGGGGAAATCGTGGGCGCGGACGGCAAGCTTCTCTACAAGGCTGAGATCGTCGAGATTGGCCGCGGCAGCGACGACGCCAAGCTCGCCACGGGTGACGACTCGGTCTACGACGAGCTCGTCGACGACGACGAATAACTCAGCACTTGCTGCTACTTTGACGCCGCCAGCTCTTTGCTCGCGGCGTCTGCTCATTTGGGCCCTTTGCCGCTATCATCGCCGAAGTGATCGACGAAGCGGCCGGCGGCCCATCAAGCGACGACGCCACTCGAGGTGAACCATGCGTGACCAAGCGCGAGAACATGGATACCTTGCCGCTGTCGCAGCCCGGCCTGCAGATTGACCACTTCAAAGTCCTGCGCATGCTCGGACGTGGCGGAATGGGTGAGGTCCATCTCGCCCGCGACACCAAGCTCGGCCGCAAGGTGGCAATCAAGCTCATTCGCCCCGACCGCTTGCGCTCGGAAGGAGCCGTGGAAGGCTTCTTGTTCGAGGCGCGGGCCACGGCCAAGCTCAGCCACCCCAACATCGTGACCATTCATGCAGTGGGCGAGCACGAAGGCTGCCCCTATGTCGCGCTCGAGTACCTCGAGGGCCAAGACCTGGGCGAACGCCTGCAAGAACGCACATTTTCCGCCCAAGAGACCATACGCATGGCGCTACCAATCGCCGAAGCGCTGACCGAAGCACACCGCCGCGGGATTCTTCATCGCGATCTCAAGCCAGCCAACATCGTCATCCCCCGTGACGGCCGCCTGCGCATCGTCGACTTCGGCATCGCCCAAGTGCTGGGTCAACCCGAGCTGGCTCTGGACGAGACCGCACCAGCGTCGAACCGCGCGAGCTTGATCGCCATGCAACCGTCCGGAGGCGGCACGCCAGGCTATATGGCGCCTGAGCAGTGGAAAGAGCAGGTCTGCAGCGCGGCCGTCGACGTTTGGGCGCTCGGCGTGATCATCTTTCAGATGTGCGCGGGCCGACGCCCTTTCCTGGCCGACAACGTCGCTGATCTGGTGTTTGAAGTGTGCCGCACGGTGCCGGCGCCCGCGCTCGCCGATCACGCCGAGGTGCCCGCTGATCTCGACGCTCTGGTCAGCAGTTGCTTGAGCAAAGATCCCAAGGCGCGCCCGCGTGCATCCGAGGTCGCCGGCGCACTGCGCGCCATGCTCCCGGGCGCGACCCGAGAGCTCGCCGACGAGGAGAGCCCGTTCCGCGGATTGCTCCCCTTTGGCGAACAGCACACGAGCATGTTCTTCGGGCGAGACAGCGAGATCGCTGCTTTCATCGAACGAGCCCGACTTCATCCCGTGCTCCCGGTGGTCGGGCCCTCAGGGGCCGGCAAGAGCTCCTTCGTGCAAGCCGGAGTAATCCCGCGGCTACGCGAGCAAGAGCGCTGGTTGGTGCTGGCGTTACGTCCTGGCAGCCGCCCGCTTCGCAGCCTTGCCCGCCGCATTTTGCACCCTGAGAGCCAATCGCAACGCAGCCACGCGCCCGTCCCGAAACGCCAAACCGACGACATGCCCACCATGGTCAGCCCAGGCGACACCGAGGCACTGGCTGACGATGCCAAGCAACCCGCTGCGGCTGCGATGGATGATGACGAGAGCTTCGACGAAGCACTCACCACGGATCCCAATGACCCGGCGCGCACCTTGGCGATTCAGCTGCTCGTCACCCCGAACAAGCTCGGCGTGTTGCTGAACGAGCTGGCAGAACGCCACGGCAGCAAGGTGCTGTTGTTCGTCGATCAGCTCGAAGAGCTGTTCACCATGACCGAGGATCCAAGCGAGCGAGTCGCCTTCATGGAGGCGATCGCATCCGCGGCAGACGACGGCATCGATCCGGTCCGGGTGGTGTTCACCGTGCGCGACGACTACCTCGGCCGCCTCGCCACCAGTGACAAGGTTCAGAGCGCTTTGACTCAAGTCACGGTCATCCAATCATTGGCCACCGAATTGCTCTCTGAGACATTGCAAAAGCCCCTCGAAGCCTGCGGCTACCGCTTCGAGGACGCCAAGCTGATCGAGACCATGGTGCAACAGGTGCGTGGAGAACGCGCTGGCTTGCCGCTACTTCAATTCGCCGCGTTGCAACTTTGGGAGCAGCGCGACAAGAACAAGCGCTACTTGACCCGACGAGCCTACGAGCAAATGGGCGGCGTTGCGGGAGCACTGGCGCGGCACGCCGACGGCGTCCTCGACGGGTTGACTCCGGTCGAGTTGGCTTTGGCACGCGAGCTGGTGCTGCAGCTCGTGACCACCGAGCACACCCGGCGCATCGTCAGCAAACGCGACGCCCTCGAGGGCATGCTGGCCGACGCCGACCGCGTGCTCAGAAGGCTTACCGATGCGCGGCTGATCACCATCGTCAAGACGCGGGGCGTGGGCGCTTCGTCGATGCTCGAGCTGGCGCACGAATCACTCATCGAATCTTGGGGCACGCTAGCGCGATGGCTCGACGAGAGCCGCGAGGAGCGGGTGTTTCTGGCTGACGCCCTGCAAGCCGCCAAGCTCTGGGATCGTCGAGGCCGCCGGCGCACGGAGCTGTGGGAAGATCGGGCGCTCCGCGAGGCGCTCAAGACCCTGCAGCGCTGCCGTTCGGTTCCCCAGATCGTCGCTGAGTTCCTCAAAGCCAGTGAGCGGGCCGAGCGAAAACGCACCCAACAAAGGCGGCGCAGACGCTTCGCGGTCGTGGCGATCTCCTTGAGCGTGGCCGCCATCGCGCTGCTCGTCACAGCAGTCATTGCCGACAAGGAACGCGAAGCGCGCGAGCAGCGCAACGAGGCGCAACTGCGGCGTGCGGAGAGCTTGCTGGAGAGCGCCTGGGCGGCGCTGGGTGATGACTACCCTCTGGAAGCACGGTCCAAAGTCCGGGGCGCCCTCGAGATCGCTGATTCGGCCTCTGCACGCGCCCTGTGGTGGCGTTTGCGCACCACGACGCTGTGGTCCCGCTCCCATCGCCTGGGCATGAACTACCAACTCGCGTACGCGCCCGACTCCACCACAATCGCCTCAGCGCGTTCCGATAAGACCGTGGGTTTGTACGACACCACGACCGGCAGCTGGAGGCTGCTGCGTGGGCATGTCGATCAAGTATTCAGCGTGGCGCTCTCGGCAGATGGCAAGCAACTCGCTTCGGGCAGCTGGGGCGGCCTCATTCGCCTGTGGAGCACCCAGACGGGTAAGTCGACTGGGGTCCTACGGGGGCATCGTGACGGCGTGCGCGCTCTGGCATTCGCCCCCGACGGACTGACGCTCGCATCGGCCTCCGAAGACCAAACAGTGCGACTTTGGACATTGCAACAGCACAAGGAGCGCAGCCGGCTGAAGGGCCACGCCAAGGCGGTACGCACAGTGGTTTTCTCACCCGACGGACGCACAGTCGCATCAGCCGGAGACGACAAGACTGTGCTGCTGTGGACCAGCAGGAACAGCAAGCTGCTCGCAACCTTGAAAGGACACACCGACAGCGTGGCTTCGCTCGCCTTCAGCCCTGACGGCAAGAGCTTGGCTAGCAGCAGCCGCGATGGCAGCACGCGGCTCTGGGACATGGCGACGCACAAGCAACGCTACGCTTTGCTTCAACCCGGCAACGAGCTGCGAGCCGCGCGCTTCAGCCCCGATGGCAAACGAATCGCCACCGCTTCGCGAGGTGGTGTCATTCGGCTCTGGTCGGTCGAGAGCAGGCGACCATTGCGCGATCTCGCGGAAGGAGCAGGTGGCCTAAACGACATTCGCTTCAGCCCTGATGGCTTGCGGCTCGCCGTCGCGGCTGTGGATCGGACCCTGCGCGTCTTGGATCTACAGAACACAGGACCCCGCCTTCATGCCACCCCTCATCCTGAACCCGTCTATGGTTTGGCCTTCAGCCCAGACGACGAAACCATCGCTACGACCTCGCGAAGCGGCGATGTGGGCCTTTGGACGACGAGGAGCGGCAAGCTGAACGCCATCTTGAGCACTGAGGCCAGCGCGCTTTGGGCCGTCGACTTCAGTCCTGACGGCAAGCAAATGGCCGTTGGAGGCAGTGACGGCTTGGTGCGCTTGTGGCGGCGGGGACAGCTGGACAGTTACCACAAGATCAGAGCCCACCGAGGCACCGTCAGCGCACTGCGCTACAGCCCGGATGGCGCCTTCATCGCTAGTGGCGGTGCCGATGGCGTGGTGGTGTTGTGGAACGCGGCCACGAATCAACAGCACGCTTCATTCGAAGGACAGGGCGGGCAAATCTATTCAGTCGTGTTCAGCCCCAACGGCGAAATGCTGGCTTCGAACAGCTCCAATGGCAGCGTCCGGATTTGGGGTGTGGGCAGTGGTCGCCTGCTACGGGAGCTTGCGGGACATCAGGGAGCAAGCTTCGGGTTGGCCTTCCACCCAGAAGGCCGCTGGCTCGCCTCGAGCGGCGGCGACAAGATGCTTCGTCTGTGGGATCCGGGCAGCGGCGTAATGCGACATGAGCACAACTTGCCCGCAAGAACATACTGGCTCGACATTCATCCGCGCGGCGATCTCGTTGCGCTACCTGGGGCCGATGGCGTGGTGCGCCTGTACCAGCCGAGCCGTCGCAAGCAACGCAACATGCTGGGACACACGTTCGAGGTCAACAACGCGCGCTTCAGCCACGACGGCAAGGTGGTTGCTTCAGTTGGTGATGACGGCACCCTGCGCCTCTGGGATGTGGCCAGCGCGTCGTCCCGGTGGAGCGCACCGCTGATGCTCCAATCACCGTTTCGGCTGTTGCGCGCCACAGACGGCGTCATCTCGATGGACGACGGAAAGCCAAGCAAATGGCCCTGGGGCCCGAAGCTGCGCAAAGCCTTGTTGGCACAGGGCTCGCGCGCACAAAGCGACGGCGGGGATCTGGTGTGCATGCACACCCATGCGGGAGGCGCGGAGGTGTGGAGCGCTGCAAAAGACGCGCGGATATCGTCCGCAGCGCTGGCTGATGTCGAGCAGGTCATCGCATTGACGGGCAGGTGCGTCGTGCGCTCGCCCAAGGGCGTCTCGCTCATCGACGCAAGCGGCAAGCTGACGGCGCTGCCCTTGACTGGACCGCCCACCGCCATCGCTGCTGACGAGCAAACCGTGTTCGTCGCGACAGCGGGCAAAGCGCTCTTCTTCGATTCGACGGGCAAACTGTTGCGTTCGCAGACAACCAGCTCTCAGGTCAGCGCGCTATCGATGCTGCCGGCAAAGAGCAACCTGAAACCGGAAGATCGGCTCGTGGTCGGCTTTCCCGATGGCGACGTCAGCTGGCGCGCGCAGGATGGAAGTGGGCTGGTACTGCACTCACGCGCACCACCTCTCGGCAGTGTCATCAAACTGATGGCCGGACCGCGCGACACGATCCTCGTCGGTTTCTCTACTGGATTGATCCAGCTGCTCGATGCGCGCGATGGAGCACTGCTCAACATGGTGAGAATGCATGGCAAGCTCGCTCACATGGCGCGGTCGAGCCACACGCTCTACGCGGCCACTGATCTCGGGACGTTCATCGCTTGGGACCTCAGTGATTTCGAGCTCGACTACTGCGCGCTGCTGCGCAACGTCTGGAAACGGGTACCGATCCAATGGCGGCGCCGCCGCGCATACGTCGCACCACCTCCCAAAGACCATCCTTGCAACAGCCCTCCGAGCTGACTCTACTGCGAGCTTGATGTGACCGACTCGCCAACACGCCCACATGACGCGACCAAGCCCACTGTGGATTTCGCTGCCGTCGAAGGCGTCGAGCGCGATGACAATGGCACCATTCCGCGGCGCCTCACCGATGAGCCTCCTCCGTCATCGACGTTCACCCGCTTGCCCGTCGTGCTCACTTCGGGTCAGCACACGCTCGACAGTCACATTCGCATCGTCGAGCCCCTTGGCGAAGGTGGCACCGCTATCGTCTCACGCGCGACCCAGTTGGCTCTGAGACGTGAGGTCGCGGTCAAAGCGCTGCGCCCAGACATGTCGAGCCGTGAGGCTGCCCGCGATCTGATGCGCGAGGGCTTCGTGCTCGGCGTGCTCGAGCATCCCAACATCGTGCCCGTGCACATGCTGGGCAAGGACGACCAGAACAACCCCATCCTCGTGCTCACTTGCGTCAAGGGCAAAGCCTGGCGCGAATTCGTGGGCGAAGGCGATCCCCTCGAGACTCCTGACAACGTGCTCGAGGATCCACTCAGCTGGAACTTGCGGGTGTTGATGCAAGTCTGCAACGCACTGAGCTATGCCCACGACAAGGGCATCTTGCACCTCGACATCAAGCCGGAGAACGTCATGATCGGCGAGTTCGGCGAGGTCTACCTGATGGACTGGGGCATTGCCGCCTGCTTGTCGGACGACGGACCGGGACACCTGCCGCATATTTCAAAACTGCGCGGCATAGCGGGCACGCCCGAGTACATGGCGCCGGAGATCGCCCTCGGTTGCGGCGCGGACTTCAGCGTACGCACCGACGTGTACTTGGTTGGAGCTTGCCTACACGAGCTGGTCAGCATGTGGCCACCCCACGATTCCGAATCGCTACGCGAGTCGTTGTTGTTGGCCGCCGAATCCAAACCAAAAGACTACGACGAGTCCATACCTGCTGAGCTCGTCTCCATCAGCCACCGCGCCAAGGATGCCAACCCCGACGAACGCTTCGAGAGCGTGCAGCACTTGC
>CAZRGL010000070.1:0-27708 GCA_964599485.1 uncultured Polyangiaceae bacterium | reverse complement strand
GATTGCTCGCTGGTGGCTATGCCGCCGTGGTGGGTTTGAGCAAACTCGGCTACCGAGCGGTGCTCTATCCCGCCCCACAACGCGGCTTGCGTGAAGCCCCACAGGGGGCTGAGTTGCGCGAGTTGCGAGACGCTCAGGGCACGCCAGTGCAAGCGTTGCTGTTTCCCCCGCGGAGCAAGAAAGCGTGCGTGGTCGTCTATTTCCATGGCAACGGCGAAACCATCGCCGATGGCGTCGACTTGGCTCGAGCCATGGTGGCTCGCGGACTCGGCTTCATGCTGGTGGAGTATCGCGGTTACGGCAGCTCACCGGCGCGCGGTCCGAGTGAGGCAGGACTCTATCTGGATGCCGAAGCGGCGCTGGGCAACCTTCGCGACCAAGGAATTGGGCCAGAGCGAATCACTCTGTGGGGCAGCTCGCTGGGCAGTGGAGTGGCCGTTGAGATGGCGCTACGTGGCCACGCTTCAGGCTTGATCCTCACGGCTCCGTACACGTCGATTCCTCGAGTGGCCTCGCGCATCTTGCCTATTCTGCCGATGCGTTTGATCGTTGGTGACGTCTACGACAACTTGGAAAAAGCGCCCCGGATCAAGCTGCCAACACTGGTCATTCACGGCGATCAGGATGGAATTGTGCCCTACGATATGGGTGTTTCCCTGGCCGAAGCCATCGAGGGCGCTCGTCTGGTCACCGTTGCCGGTGCTGGTCACAACGACATCTTCATTCACGGTGGCGGGCGCTTGCTCGCACAAATCGAAGGGCACGCACGAGCATGCGCGACACAAGCGTCACAAAAACCCTGATGGTGGCCGGGCTCGGCGTCCTGACCGCGTCGGCATTTGCCTGTGGACCGGAGCCCACACCTCGCCCGCCTACGCCTCCGGTCACGGCGAGTGCAACGCGCAGTGCCTCCTCCGAGCCAGCGCAACAACGGCCTGCGGTCCGCGTCGCCACCCTCGGCAGCCAGGGCTTTCGTCACAGCGCGCGGGTGGCCGATCTGGTGGTCGCAGGCAATGGTCGTAGTTTGGTCACGCGTGTGGCAGCAGTGCGCGCAGCAAAGCTCACCGCCGTGGCGCTCTGGGCGACCTCAACGCAGGATCGGCGTTTGCAGCGCATCGGTACCGCATTTGCGTACCTCAAGGGCGGAGCCCAGATCGCTTTAGAACAGAGTCGCGGCCGAGCGGCTTTGTTCAACGCAGCATCGGGGGCAATCGAGACGAAACTGCGCGATACCGGCGCGCGGATTGGTGTCATGGCAGCCCCAGCTGACGGGCGCTGGTTGGCTACAGGTGACGAACAAGGCGTGGTGCGTGTCTGGCCGTTGGCCGCCGGCGGCAAGATCGAGCCCGTCGAGCGCTCTCGAAGCAACGGCAAGGTGCTCGCGTTGGCCGCCTCAACGGATGGGGCGCGGCTGGCAGCAGCGTGGGAGGGGTACGTGGAGGTGCTCTCTACGGAGGCAGAGGATGGCCGCGGCTCGTTGGTGGTTCATGTGCCCGGCCTCAAAGCAGCGAGCGCGGTGCTGCAACTGTCGAGCGATGCAAGCCGGCTGTTGGTCAGCAACGTCAACCCGGCGACGGAACAACGGGCCAAGTCGCAGGCCAAGATCTACGACTTACCCGGCGGGAGCATGCTGCGAGAGCTGTCAAAGCTGCACGACGCGCTGTTGTTTCCAGCAGGAGACAAGGTGCTGGTCTCACGCAAAGCCGGACAGGTGGCGATCGTCGATCCGAAAAAAGGGCGAGACATCAAGCGTCTCAATCTGGGCGTGCCAGCAACCGCTGCGATTGCTGTTGGCCCAGCCGGGAAGGTGCTGGCAGCGGCGGCAGGCAATCAGCTGAAGATTTGGGATGGTGCGGGCGCCGAGCTGCATCATTTCGAGCTCGACGAGCTAGCCTCGTCTCGGTTGGCGTTCGGACCCAAGGGCATGTTGCTCTATCTCGCCCACGGGCAAGCAGTGCGTGTGTGGGATCTCGAAAAAGGGGCCGAGCGGCGGGTTGCCACCGGCCACGTGGCTGCGGTTCGGGCGGTGGCGCTGTCGACGGACGGCCAGATCGCAGTGACGGGTGGTGATGATGCCACGGTGCGTTTCTGGGATGCCAACAAGGGCAGTCAGCTGGCGGTGTTGGGAGGTCACGGGGCGCCCGTCGGTGCGGTTGCCTACGCGCCTGGGGGCGAGCGAGCTGCCAGTGCGAGCTACGACGGCATCGTGCGTATTTGGGACGTGAGCAAGCGGCGCTTGCTGCACGACTTGGTCGGGCACCAACGCACCTGGCCCGTGGACGCGTTGGCGTTTTCTTCGGACGCTGCGCGTCTGGCTTCGGGCGGAGCCTACAGTGAGGCGAAGATTTGGGATGTCGCGACCGGCAGCCTCCTGCAGAGCATCGACTGGCGTATCGGTGGGGCCAAACCGTCCTGCGGAGGAAAAGCGAGCTGCGGAGCTGTCGCCATGGAGACCACGCGGGTGCACACGCTGCGCTTCTTGGGCCAAGAGCAGCTGCTGAGCGTCTCGTTGGCCGGTGTGGTGGAGCTGTGGGATATCGCTTCCGCAAAACGCGTGCGGCAGCTCGCCGAGCTCGGCGAGATGGTCGCCACGAGCTTCTCGGCCGATGGCTCGGTCATGCTGGCCGTGACGCGCGACCGCAAGCTGCACCGCTTGTCGCTGCCTGAAGGGAGCCTCACGAGCCGAACGCTCGCCAAGGCGCCTCGGGCTAGCGGGATTGCCTTGGTTTCCCAAGGGTTTGCGACAGCACACGTGGATGGGCGCCTCCGACTGTGGACGCTTGGCGACGGGGTGGCACTGGGCACCAGCGATCCCCGCGCCATCGTCGAGACGCGTGCGGGCGCCGCTTTGGCGCTCGCTGCCGGCGTAGACGGTCGAAAGCTGCTGGTCGGCCAGCAGAACAGCAGCGCGACCCTCTGGCGGCTGCGCTGACAGCGCCCTGCCGGATTGAGGTTGTGAGCGAGCCCAATTTGGCGAGCCTCTGACGAAGACGCTGGTCCAGTTGCCAGCTGGGTTAGCGCTTTCGTAGGGCGATCACTCGGCCGCGCCTGGCCGGATCGGGTGGTGGGTCAAATGGTGGGATTTTCGCCAGCAGATGCTCGAGCCGGGCGCTGGCAGAGCGCACGATTCCGCTGACTTTGAGCTCTGAGAAGCGACCTTCGAAGCTGAGAACCAGGGCGTAAGCGTCACCGAGGTAGCGCGCGAAGAGGCCGAAGTCATCTTGTTGGTGCACCAGTTGGCCCATCGCTTTGGCGGACGAGCATTGGCTGAGCTCGTCGCGGACCCGACGTGCGGCGCGGGCGGTCAGGCTGAGCACGGCTGGCTGGCTGGTTTCGGCGTCGTCGTCGATCACGAGCATTCGCTGCAGCGCAATTGCGCTCGGTTCGCCGAGTCCGAGCTGGGGGTGGGACTTGCCCCACAGCACGGGCGAGGACCCGTCGATCACCACCGCACCGAGCGCCTCGCAGCGCTGCACCAGTGACTGCAGCGCCTCATCGATGCCCTCGGCGACAGGGGGCGGTCGAACCGACTTGGCCTCGTTTTCGCCATCTGCGAGCGTGGCGGAAAAAGCATCGACGAGCGCTTGCAGCTGTTGTTGCTTTTCGCTTCGCTGGGCGCCGCTGAGGCCAGCGTCAAAGCGCACGACGACCCTCCGGTTGGCTTCTGGCAACGCGGCCCATACGAGGTGGTCATCCTGAGGCGCTGCGCCACAGATCTGGACGTATGCGTCGTCAGCGCCGAGCTTGTCGCTCAACAGCGCGAGCAGGCGAGGCAGGCTGCCGTCGTCCAAGGAGGGCTCGGAGCCATGATCGCGACCAATTTCGGCCGCCTTTTTGAGATTCGGCACAGTCGCGGAGCTATCAGCTACTGACTCCAGCACGCGCATCTGAGGGGGGCGTGACCGGGTGACATCCAACCGAAGGGGCTGTTGACGCAACCACGCGACGAAACGGGCGAGCCCTTCTTCGATGTTGACCTTGGGCGCGTAGGAAAGGTCGCGCGAGGCTGCTTTCACCGAGGCCCAGGTGTGCATTACGTCGCCCGGTTGCAGTGGCGCGTGCTCTAGGGTGGGTGGTGTTCCAAGCGCTTGCCCGATGTGCTCGACGAGCTTGCTGAGCGTGACAGGCTGGGTGCCGCCGAGGTTGTAGATCGAGAATTCGGCAGAGGCGCGGTCTACAGCTCCGACCGTTCCGTCGATGATGTCATCGATGAAGGTGTAATCGCGGCTGGTCTCCCCGTCGCCAAACACGGTGATGGTTTTGCCCTGCTCGGCCAGGCGGCAGAACTTGTGGATGGCCATCTCGGGACGTTGGCGAGGCCCGTAGACTGTGAAGAAACGCAAGCAGCAGGCTGACAGGCCGTGGATCTTGTTGAAGCTGCGCAGTAGCAGCTCGCAGGCGCGCTTGCTGGCGGCGTAGGGGCTGGCCGGCAGATCAACCCGCTGCTCCTCGTGATACGGCACCTCGCTGTTGTCGCCGTAGACTGAAGAGCTGGAGGCGAAGACGAGGCGCTTGTGGCCATGGCGGATCATGGCTTCGGCGAGTCGCGAGGTTCCCTCGATGTTGACTTGCTGGTAGCGCCAGGGTTGCTGGATGCTGGGTCTCACGCCGGCCAGAGCCGCCAAATGTACGACCACATCGAAGCGGTGGGCGGTGAGCAGACGGTCGAGAAGCTCGCTATCGAGAATGTCTCCGCGGTGGAATTCGATTTTGTCGGCAAAGGCGGCGAGATTGCGCCTCTTGATGTCTTCGCCATAGAAGGGGTCGAAATTGTCGAGGCCAACGACCTCATCGCCCCGCGCCACCAAGCGCTCCGCCAAATGGGAGCCGATGAAGCCAGCGATGCCAGTAATGAAGATCTTCATGGGTGGTGGTAGCGCAAGGATAGTCACTTGTTGGTCCAGCGCGCCATCAACTCCGTCGCAGGTGGCGGGTCGGCTTGCCCGTCGCTGCGCGGGCATGGTAGGTCTGCGGCGTGCGCCACAAGCTGCTTCGGATCGCAGTGCGGCTCGTTGGCCCGTTGCTGCTGCTGGTCGTGCTACTGCGCATGGACAACCGGGCGCAGCTCTGGGCGGTATTCAAACGGGCCGACGTGCTGGTGCTCATCGGTGCGGCGCTGCTCAATGCGCTCAACATCCAGCTCAAGGTGATTCGCTGGCAGGTGCTGCTCGCAACCCGCGGTTTTCGCTACAGTACTGCCGCCGCATGGCGTGCTGTTTTGCCGTCGATGTACATCAGCATGCTCACGCCCGGACGGGTAGGGGACGTGCTGCGCGTGCAGTACATCCGTCGGGATATCGACGTCCCCTATGCCGAGGGGTTGGCCATCATCGTGATGGATCGACTTTGTGATGTGTACGTGTTGCTCGGTTTCGTCGTCGCGGGCGTTGCCCATTACGCGAGCGTCATGCGCGGCGATCTCGGTTGGATAACCTGGGCGGCGGTGGCGACCATCGCGGCCGTCCCGCTGTTGCTGCTCGTCAAGGGACCTGTCGACCGCGTGCTCGAGGCTGTGTACGCACGGGTGAGCAAGAACGCTCAGCGGGGGCCCGAGGGCGCGCGCGCTTTTCTAGAGGCGTTGCGGGCCCAGCTCGGTCGCCGGCTTTTGCTTACGGTGCCGCTGACCGTCGGCGCTTTTCTGGTGCATTACCTACAAGGCTGGTTGGCAGCGCGGGCCCTGGGCCTGAATCTGAGCTTCGTCGATGTCATGTTCATGCTGGCCATCACCAGCTTGCTCAGTCTGTTGCCCATCAGTATGTCCGGCGTCGGTGTGCGTGAGCTGTTCATGGCCTTGGTTTTTCCGACCTTGGGTTTCACAGCGCAGCAGGGCGTTGCGTTCGGGCTGGTGGTGTTTGCAGTGGTGTATCTGGCAACCATGTGCGCCGGTTTCGTGGCCTGGCAGTTGTATCCACCCCCGATCGCGGACGACGAGGCAGCGAGGGCCCCACCGCGACAGCGCCCCGCCGACCCACCGTCCTCGGATGAGGGATGAACAGCATCGATCGTCGAGCGACGCAGGATCTGCCCGGGGACGGGCGGATGTGCCAGTATGTCGCCGAATGTCGAGTCGTCGCCCGGTCCTGGGCGCGGCAAGCCGTAACGGAAGCGAGCTCTCTTACCTAAAGCGCGATGAACGCACTGTCCAAGCAGCTCAAGGGCCTGGAAGAAACCCTCCAACGTGTGGGTTTGGCCGTGCGTTGGCTGGGATGGCCTGTGCTGTACGCCATCGCCGTCGGCGTGAGCTTCTGGGCGGATCGCCACAAGGACCAAATCAAAGCGCTGGTCGCTAACAAGATCAGCTTCGAGCAGCGGGTGGAGATAGCCATTTGGGCGGGTGGCAGCCTGGCCGGCTTGCTCGCAGTCTATGTGAGCGTTGCGCTCGTCGAGAGGCTGTTTCGGAAGCGGTGGTCAGTCATCAGCGTGTTCGGCAAGCTCAACCGCTGGCTCGTTGGCCTGTTGGCCTTGCCTTTCGTCACGGCGCTGCGTGCCGAGGGGGTGGAACGCAGCGATCCAATCTGGACGGTGCTGCTCGCTGCTGTGGCGGCTTTGGCGGTTGGGGCCGCGGTGTACGCCTGGCCGGCAGCTAGTGATCGGGCAGACGCGGAGGTGGCAGAGGCCGATCCACAACGACAGACCTGGAAATCGAGGTGGTTGCCGAAGCTGTTGGTTGGGCTCGCTCTGGCAGTGCTTTGGGCGGGCTATGGCTACTTCTTCTCGGAGATGTCGATCACCAACCACCATGGCCTGAACACGCGCACCACCGATCTCGGCTACTACGACAACATTTTCTACCAATCGCTGCATGGCCGTCCGCTCGGTTGCTCGTTCATCAAAGGCGGCACCCATGCGTCGGCGCACTTCGATCCCATCTTGGTGCTGCTCGCGCCGCTGTATCATTTTTACGCCAGGGCTGAGCTGCTCCTGGCGCTGCAATCCATCTGGCTCGGAGCGGGGGTCGTACCGGTTTACCTGTTGGCCCGCGCCAAGCTCAACAGCCGCGGTGCTGGCTTGGCCCTCGCTATCGCCTACGTGCTCTACCCGGCGCTGCACGGCGCCAACATGTATGAGTTTCACTCGCTGACGCTCATCACACCGGTGATCCTGTGGCTCATCTACTGCCTCGAGCTGCGACACTTCAAGAGCTACGCTGGGCTGCTCGTACTGGCCTGCTTGTGCCGCGAGGATGTGCCGCTGCTGCTGTGTTTCGTGGGGCTCTACGGCATCGTGAGTAGCAAGCGTGGTCTCGCCCGGGCCGGCTTGCTGACCATCGTATGGTGCGTGGCCTACTACGTGCTCGTCAAAGCGGTGTTCATGCCCGCTCCGGGGCTGCTCAACACCGGTTCAAAAGGAGGCTACTCCTACGAGTACTATTTCCGCGATCTGATCCCCCACAAGAAGGGGATCTTGGGCATGTTGCTCACGCTGGTGAGCAATCCGCTCTACGCCATACGGAAAGCCTTCGGCAACCAAGCCAAAGTGCTCTATTTGTTGCAGATTTTCGTGCCGTTGGCATTGCTGCCCTTGTTTGCCCGGCGCGCCCGTTTGATGTTGGTCTATGGCCTTTTGGTCACTTTGTTGGCAACACGAAAACCGGTCTTTCGGATCCACTTTCAATATGCTTGTTTGATCTTCCCGCTGGCATTCGCGGCAGCCCCAGAGGGGCTGCGACAACTGCGCGAAGACAGCCGGGTCAGCACGGGCTTGGGGCTCAAGCCGGATCGACTCGTGCGTGGCGCGATGGGCTTCGTGTTGATGGCCACGCTCCTGCTCTCTTGGAAGTTCGGCGCGCTGGCCGAGAACAAGTCCTTCCGTGGTGGTTTTGGACGTATTGCGCGCAGTCCGCTGAGTCCCGGCACGGCCGAACGCTACCAGCGGATCAGAGAAATGGTGGACATGATCCCCCCTGGCGCCAGCGTCACCACCACCAACCGCGTCGGCGCGCATGTTTCCAATCGCCAGCACGTCTATTTCTATCGGCAGAAGAAGCAGACGCATTTCGTTTTTGCCGATGAACGCGAGATCCGCAACTACTCCAAGCGCTGGCATACCGCCCGCCTTCAGTCGGGCGAGCTCAAGCAGCTCAAAGCATATCGTACCTTCAAGTTGTGGCGGGTCGACCCCACCAAGGCGGCAGCAACCAAGGCCCGCATGAAGACGAGGGCAAACAAGAAACGCAAGCGATCCAAGAGCAGCAAGTCGACCAAGGACCGCAAGCCACGCACGCTCCCGTACCGGCCGAAGGGCCCAGCGAAGTGATTTCACGATTTGCCAACATCACGCTAGCGGTCTTGTTGGTGGTCGGTGTGGTGCTTGTTGGCCCGAGGAAGGCCGCTGGGTGCGAATGCTCCAACGCTGTCACGATCAAGCCCAACGAGGACGCCGCGAACGTCCCCACCAATACCAAGGTGTGGGTGGACGCGCGCTGGGGCTGTGATGAGCCAGCCCTCCAGGATGTCAGCGCGCAGCCAGTCGCGGTGACACAGACCACCATCGGATCGGACTTGCGCGTGCTGCAGCCCGCCGAGCCGCTGCAGTCCGGAGCGACCTACACCGTCAAATGTGAGCAGTCGTCCTACGACACCAGCTTTTCGGTGGGCGGCGGCAGCGACGAAACCAAGCCTGTGTTGCCGACCGCGATGCCTGGCGACCTCAAAGAGAGCAGTTTGGGAGATTCGTGTGGCGACTGGGCCTACATCCCCATGAACGTGAGTCACGATGGCGATGTGCTCGTTCTCGATATAGCGGGCCGCACTACGCTGAGCCCTGAATCGCTCGCCGGAAACGTGGTCGACGTATTCATGGGTGAGGTTTGGTTCGTGGGCTCCAAGCCCTGCAACGACAATTGGAGCTTCGACGACGATGGCGAGGCGGTAGGCGTACGCTTCGCGAGCTTTGACCTAGCCGGCAATTTCTCAGGTTGGTCCACGCCTCGAGATTTGAGCGTAGGTTGCAGCTGCGTTCTGGTAGGCGACCGCCGCGGGGGTGAACGTGGCGCTCTTTGGCTCGGCGCTGTCGTCGCGTTGGCTATGGCATCGGCTCGTCGAAGGCTGCGCAAGCGGGGCGGCTAGCTCCCCGAGGCTGGCTCGCCCGCTCAGAAGTCGAAGAGCACGACCCAGGAGAGCACCTTCTTCATCGTGGCGGTCGCTTGAGCCTCGTTGTGGAAGGAGGTGAAGAACAGCACTCCGCCGTTGCTGCCTTGCGAAGCCGAGATCATGAGCGGTAGGCCATCGCCGGGCGGTTCGTATTCGGTCATTTCGGCGAGATGCTCGGCCGATAGCTTCATGTGGACGTTGGTGTTGGCGCCGGTTTGTACAATGACCGCCCAGGCGCCCAAGTCGAAGCGCACTTTCACTTCCTCGCCGACTGCCGCTGCGAGATCTTCGTCCACGGTAATGGCAGGTACTGCGGCTGGTAGGGCTGGGCCGTACTTGGCGTACAAGCCCATGTCGGCGTCCAGCGCGTAGGCGTTGGCGGATGCCCAATCAGAGACGTACAGCTTGCCGCCGGCTGCGAGCCAAGCGCGTATATCCTTGACTGCGGCGGCGCTGAGCGCTGGCTTGTCCGTCGGCAGGACGGTGTCGCAATTGACGAACACCGCGTCGTAGTCGGTGATCTTGTTGCTGACCATCAGCATCCCATCAGGGCCGTCGTAGATGTCGACCTCGAAATCGAGCTCGGTCAGGATGTCCTGGATCGAGTCGTAGGTGCCGGTAACAGCGGCCAGCTTTGCACTGCTCGGATCGATGGCGATGGTGCCGGCGTCGCTGACTTGGCCGTCGACGACGGTGATCGTGAAGTTGGCGCTGAAGATCCCTTTTCGGGCCACGCCCGCGTGGGTTCCAGCTGGCAGTTTCTTGATGAGGAATTTGCCGTCAGCGCCGCTCTTGGCGCTGTGATCCTTGCCCCCTACCTCGATACTCACGTCGGCACCGACGATTGGCGTCACGCCGTCGGGGTAGCTCACCCTACCGCTCACGGCGTTGGCCTGGGGCTGGCTGTCGCTGCCTCCTGCTCCTGCTCCTCCGGTGGAGGTATTGGCAGGCTCGTTCGCGCTGCTGCTGCAAGCCAATAGTAGCGAGCCGACGAGCAGCACGACCAAGCAGCGCAGCCACGCTGCAGACCAGACACCATCGCGAATCGTATTCATGAGTCGACGCCTCCGGGCGGGCTCGCGAGCCCGAGCAGGTGGGTTGGGAGCCTGCCCCTCAGTCGATGGTAGAGCGCCCTTGGGAGCTGGAGCAAGCGGCCACGGGCTCGTCGCCCGGTGCGCTGTTGGTGGTGCTCGACTTCAGTCGTGACAGGTGTTGCTCTTGCAAGGTGGCCGCCTCGAAGCCCGCCTCGATGACCCCGAGCAGCTCGGTTGCGGTGCAAGGCTTGGACAAATAGCGGTGGATTCTGCCCTCGTTGATCGCGCGCACCGCACTGCTCAGCTCGCTGTGCCCGCTCATCAAAACACAGATGATGGCCGGATTGGCTCGACGCGCTTGGGCGAGCAGCTCGAGGCCATCCATGTCGGGCATTTCGGCGTCTGATATCAAAAGCGTTACTTGTTTCTCGGCGAGGATTTGGAGCGCTTCAGTCGCACTCTTGGCGGTGAGCACGCGATAGGGGTGGCTGGACAGAATGCGCTTGAAAACCCTGAGAATCGCTATCTCATCGTCAACGAGCATGAGCGTTGGCTCTGCCGTCATGGTTGGTCCTCCGCAGGTTGTTTCTGCAGCGCAACTGGCCAGCAACGGCTGTGCCATAATCGCGAGGCATCATTGGGACTGGCCCGAGTGTCGATGCACTACCGGCAAGTTGCTGCGACGAGGCTATCAGCAACCTGGTGAGGTTCAGTGCGCAGATTTTGCATCGGCATTGCTCCCTGGATTCGGCGGGCGGAAGCGACAAGGGTTCGTTCGCCATGCAAAAGGCGCAGCTGTTCAGCTCGACTGGGCTGTTCGTCTAGACTGCACCCGCCATCTGGGTCATGCCAGTCATGATGCGTTGGGCAGGAAGGCAAGCGATATGGGTCGCCTTGGTTGGAGTCTCTATCGGCATCGCTTGCGTCCCCTCGGCGCCTCCCGCTGATGTCGAGGTTCTGCCTCCGCCCATCGTGGTGGTGCCCGAGGTCGTGCGCTCCGCCGCGCCGCCCAGAGCCCAACCTCCGGTCGTGCGCGCGCCGCTTGGAACCTGGACCAGCAAGTGCACCAAGGTGGGAGATTTGTGGGAAGGGCTGACCGGCAGGTTGGAGTTTGACGAGGTCAAGGGAAAGGCGGTGGCCAGGGGCAGCTTCGACTTCATCGGTCGTTCCACCACGGCTCAACTAAGTGGCGCTCAACTAAGTGGCGCTCAACCAAGCGGGGCCCAACCAAGCGAGGCTCAGCCAAGCGAGCGCGCGGGACGCTCGAGGCGCTGGGTCTATGAAGGTGAGATGAGCGAGAGCGGCGGCCTCGGCACCAGCTGGGGCCTACGTTTGGAGGTCCGACGCAGCGGCGATCGGTATCATGGTGTGTTGTTCGAGCTGGTCGACGACGAAGACGAGCCCAACATGATGTGCCATTTCAGCTGGCCAGCGCATTGAGCGACGTGCGGCGGCCGGGCTGCACTAGTGCGAGCGGCGCAGCGCCGATTGATCTACAACCGCGCTCATGACTGAGCCCACGCCTCCCAACGAAAGCTACCCCGAGATCGTCATCCAAGTTGAGGACGACAGGACCGGTATGAGTCCCGAGGCGCTCAAGCGAGCGGTGTTCGACCACCTGACGTTCACGCGCTCGAAGGACACCCGTGCCGCCACCACCTTGGACGTGTGCTTGGCCCTCTCACACACCGTTCGTGATCGGCTCGTCAGACGCTGGATGACGACCCAGCGGACCTACTACGAACAGGATCCCAAGCGTGTTTACTACTTGTCTGCAGAGTTCTTGCTCGGGCGGTTCTTGGCTAACAACTTGATCAGCTTGGGCCTATACGAGCTGGCCGAAAAAGAGCTAGCCGGTTACGGCCTCGAGCTCAGCCAGGTGCTCGAAGAGGAGATGGATCCCGGCTTGGGAAACGGCGGTCTCGGTCGCTTGGCGGCGTGCTTCTTGGACTCGATGGCGACCTTGGGGCTGCCTGGTTATGGCTACGGAATACGCTACGAGTTCGGGATTTTTCGCCAAGAAATCATCGACGGGCGCCAGGTCGAGCGTCCCGACGTTTGGTTGCGCTACGGCTGCCCTTGGGAGATTGCCCGACCCGAGTACACCGTGCCGGTAGCTTTCGGCGGTCAAGTGGTCACTTCCTCGGGTTCTGACGGGCGTCTGGAGGCGCACTGGGTCGATACCCAAAAAGTGCTAGGCGTGCCCTACGACATGCCCATCGCTGGCTATGGAAACAACACGGTCAACACGCTGCGGTTGTGGCAGGCGCGCGCTTCGGAAGCGTTCGATCTTCAGGTGTTCAACGATGGCGACTACCGTCGCGCGGTCGAAGAGAAAGCGCTGTCCGAGAGCATTTCGAAGGTGCTCTATCCGAAGGATGACTCGCCTGAGGGCAAGGAGCTCCGCCTCAAGCAGCAGTACTTCTTCGTGGCCTGCTCGCTGTCGGACATCTTGCGCCGCTATCGCATTGCCCACGACAGCTGGGACGCGCTACCGGACAAAGCCGCCGTGCAGCTCAACGACACCCATCCGTCGGTGGCTGTTCCGGAGCTCATGCGCTTGTTGGTCGACGTCGAGAAGCTCGACTGGAACAAGGCCTGGGATCTGACCCAACGCACGCTCGCATACACCAATCACACGCTGTTGCCTGAGGCGCTCGAACGCTGGCCGGTCGATCTGTTCGGCCGTCTGCTGCCCCGCCATCTGCAGATCATCTACGAAATCAACCACCGCTTCATGCGTGAGGTTCACGTATTCGCGCCAGGCGACGATGAGCTCAAGCGCAGGCTGTCAATCATCGAAGAAGGCGACCATCGTCAGATCCGCATGGCCCACCTGGCTGTCGTCGGTACGCACAGCACCAACGGTGTCGCTGCATTGCACTCGAAGCTGGTTCAAGAGCGCGTGCTGAGCGACTTCTACGCCCTCTGGCCCGAGCGTTTCAACAACAAGACCAATGGAGTAACGCCGCGGCGGTGGCTGTTGCAATGCAATCCGCAACTCGCCGAGGCCATAAGCGAGCGGGTGGGCGACGGCTGGGTCAGGCGGCTCGATCGACTGGTCGAGCTCGATGGGTTGGCCCAGGACGAGGGCTTCGTCGGCCGGCTAGCTGCAATCAAACGCGCCAACAAGGTGCAGCTCTCGCGCATCATCGAGCAGCGCCAAGGCGTCAGGCTCGATCCCGACAGCATGTTCGACGTGCAGGTCAAGCGCATCCACGAATACAAGCGGCAGCTGATGAGCTGCTTGCATCTGATTCACCTCTATCAGCGGCTCAAATTCGCCGGCGGCGGCGACAAAATTGTGCCCCGTACCGTGATGTTCGGCGGTAAAGCCGCGCCAGGGTACGCCACGGCCAAGAAGCACATCAAGTTGATCAACGACGTGGCGGCGATCATCAACAACGATCCGGCCGTCAACCGTTGGCTCAAGTGTGTGTTCGTGCACAACTACAACGTGTCGCTGGCAGAGCGCATCATTCCGGCGACCGACTTGTCCGAGCAAATCAGCATGGCCGGCAAGGAGGCCTCGGGCACCGGCAACATGAAGTTCCAGATGAACGGCGCGTTGACAATCGGCACGCTCGACGGGGCCAACATCGAAATCCGCGAGCAAGTCGGTGAAGACAACTTCTTCCTGTTCGGGCTCGATGCCGCCGGCGTGCGTGCGCGCCAGGCGCAGGGCTACAATCCGACTGAAGCGATCAACAACAGCGACGCGCTGCGATCGGTCATCGAGCTGATCGAGGGTGGTTTCTTTTCACCAGAGCAGCCAGATTTGTATGCCGATGTCGTCCACTATTTGCGCACGGATGATCCCTATCTGATTTGCGCTGACTTCGACGACTACGTCGCTTGCCAGCAGCGCGTCGAACAGGCGTATCTGGATCAGAAACGCTGGGGGGCCATGGTGGTCAAGAACATCGCCCATAGCGGCAAGTTTTCCTCGGACCGCACCATCCACCAGTACGCCACTGAGATCTGGGGCGTTGAGCCTCTCGACGTGGAGCTCGAACCCTACGAGCCGCCTGTCTAGCTCGTGTTGGGGGCTAGCTCGTGTTGGGGGCTCCGCCCCCGATGGGGAAACGGCTCCCGAACAATGGTGGGGTTCAGCCGTCGTTCGGGCAGTCTTTCTCTGCCAGATTGAGCAGCACCAGGGTCGTGCCCTTTTCGCCGATGTAATCAATGGTGACGAGCTTCTCGTCCCAATACTCACCCGCGGTGCACTTGGCGTCGCCGTTGAGATCCTCGAGCGCGCGGGCGGTGAGGGCGAATGGCTTGTAGTCGAAGGTGACGGTCTTCGTCTTCTTTTCGGCTGTGCCAATGCCGAAGCTCTCGATGACTTCCATCTTGGGTTTCTCGAAGGTGCCGACCGACTTGAGGATCTTTATGGTCACGTCGCTCTGCTGGTTGGTGACCGAGATGTTGAATTCCACATCCGTGCTCTCGGTGTCGTCTCCGCTGCAAGCAGTGCACAGCGCAGCAGTAAGAACCAGCGCTCCCCCATAGAGGGCGCGTGCGGCTAGTCTCCTTTTGGGGTGCGAGCTCGGGGCGGTCAGTCGAGTCAATGAAGACATGGGGGTCCTTGTGATGGTCTTGAAGAAATAGCGACACACGTGTCGTTGCGGTCAACTACGCGCCGGCTCGAAAATTTCTTCCCATGTTTTGAGTTGAGCTGAGCCAAGAAGGTGACGCCGAGCATCGGGTTTCAGCATCCGATCCCTGACCGGGGCGTCCATCGCCACACCTTGTTCATCACTCAGTCGCGAATGAGGGAGGCATGTCGATCTGCGCTATGAAGCTGACAGTGCTTCGTTACTGGTCAGCAGTTGGCGCATCTTGCGTTCTTCGACCATGGCGAAGAGCACCGGCACCAAGAACAAGGTGATGAGGGCAACGGTCATCCCGCCCATCGAGGGCAGCGCCATCGGCAGCATCACGTCGGCGCCTTTGCCGGTCGAGGTGATGACCGGTAGCAGGGCGAGGATGGTGGTAGCGCTGGCCATCAGACAGGGCCGCGCGCGCCGCACGCCAGCTTCGATGGTGCGCTGACGAACGTCGTCGATGCTGGTCGGCGGCGTGCCGGCGAAGCGCTGATGCAAATACGTAGCAAGCACCACGCCGTTGTCGGTGGCGATGCCGACCAGCGCGATGAAGCCCACCCAAACGGCCACCGACATATTGATGTTGCGCACTTGGAACAGTGTCCGGAAGTCGATGTCAGCGGGTGAAAAGCCCATGAACCATGGCCGGCCGTACAGCCAAATCAGCAAGAATCCGCCGCCGATGGCCAGCAGCACACCCGAGAAGATGATCAGCGTGGTCGACACTGAGCGGAACTGAAAATAGATCAGCAAGAAGATGAGGATGAGCGCGGTGGGAAAGAGCACTGCGAGGCGCTTTTCGCTGCGCAGTTGATTCTGATAGCTGCCGGCGAACACGTAGCTCACGCCGTCCGGCAATTGCAGCTGTCCGGAGGCGATCTTCTCGTCGAGTAGCGCTTGGGCAGCTTCGACTACGTCGACCTCGGCCTTGTCCTCGTCCTTGTCGAAGACGACGTAACCGGTCAGGAAGGTGTCCTCGCTCTTGATGACCTGTGGGCCTCGCGCATAGCGCAAGCGGGCCAGTTGCTCGAGGGGCAGCTGGTGGCCGAGCGGGCTCGGCACCAAGACGCGCTTGATCTGCTCGACGGTGTCGCGCCGTTCACGCATGTAGCGCACCCGGACCGGGTAGCGTTCGCGCCCCTCGACGGTTCGGGTCAGGGTACGGCCGCCCAGGGCGATTTGGATGACGTCTTGCACTTTCTTGATGCTGATTCCGTGTCGCGCGATCGCTTCGCGATCGATGGCGATCTCCAAGTAGGGCTTGCCCACGATACGGTCGGCGACCACGGTGTCGGGTCGCACGCCTGGTACCTTCTTGAGCAGCGCTTCGATCTTCATGCCCACCTCTTCGATGGTTTGCAGATCGGGCCCGCGGATCTTCATGCCCATCGGTGCGCGCATGCCGCTCTGCAGCATGACGATGCGGGCGGCGATGGGCATCAACTCCGGGGCGCTGGTTACACCTGGGATCTTGGCGACCTTCTGCAGCTCTTTCCAGATGTCTCTGGAGGATCGAATGTGGTCGCGCCATTGGCGAAATGGCCTGCCGTCGGGATCCTCGATGAGCTTGCCGGTCGCGTCGCGTGCAAACGCGTTGTTCGCGTCGTCGTAGCGGTAGGTGCCGCGGCGGCCATTTGCCGAGAGCTTGTACTCGGACTTGTAGTTCACCACCGTTTCGAACATCGAGATCGGTGCTGGATCGAGCGGGCTGTCGGCGCGGCCCAGCTTTCCCACTGCGGTGTCGACTTCCGGCACCGAGGCGATGGCGCTGTCGAGTTGCTTTAATTGCTCGAGTGCTTGCCCAAACGAGGCGTGGGGCATGGTCGTCGGCATGTACAGAAAGGAGCCTTCGTCGAAGGGCGGCATGTATTCGCGGCCGAAGCCGGGCATGGCTTCGGCCATACGGGCCACGGGTGGTAGCTTGCGAGCTGTCTCTGGTAGCCAGGAGAAGAGCGCGTCGAAACCGCGCCAGGCTGTGAAGCCGCATACGACGATCAGCCCGGAACCGACCAGGGTCAGGGCCTTGTTGTTCAGCGACCAGCGCAGCAGCTTGGGATACACGTGCAAGAACAACGTGAAGCTGCCGAGCAGCGCGGCGATGAGCACCGCGACGAAGAGTCGGTTGGCCAGCGCAGCGCGTCCCGGACCGAGGGGCAGCCAGTAGTCAGCCAGCGCAACGACGAACACCACAACGGCGACGACTACGGCGAAATGGTTGGGTAGCTGCTTGTGTTTTTCCGAAAGCAGCGGTGTGGACAAGCGCGCCAGCGACAACGAGCAAATGATCAACCCGAGCGCCAAATGGCTGCGCACGGCGATGGTCAGGCCGAGCAACAACAGAGCCCAGTCGACCCAGCGCTCTGGTCGGATCAGTGCGCGGCCCAATGCAAGAGTCTCTTTGGGCTCGGGCTCTCGGCGCAGCACCAGGTGGGCCAGGGCAGGCAACACCAGCATGGCGATCAACAGCGCGGCGGCCATGGCAAAGGTCTTGGTGAAGGCGAGCGGACCGAACAGTTTTCCTTCGGCAGCTGTGAGGCCGAAAATCGGCAAGAAGCCTACGATGGTGGTGGTGGTCGAGGTGAGCACCGCGGGGGCTACTTCGGCGGCGGCGCGGCGCACCACAGCCGAGCGTTTGCTTCCTGGCGGCGCCCGGCGCAGGTGTTCGACGATGTTCTCGGTGAACACGATGGACATGTCCACCATGGTGCCGATGGCAATGGCGATGCCGCTCAGCGCCATGATGTTGGCGTCCACGCCGCTGTAGCGCATGGCGACGAAGGCGCCGAGGATCCCCAAGGGCAGCACGGAGCTGATCAGCAGCGAGCTGCGCAAGTTGCGCAGCATTACCAGCACCACGATGATGGTGATGAGGATCTGTTGCAACAGGGCCGTCGAGAGCGTGCCGAGCGTTTCGTTGATGAGGCCAGACCGATCGTAGAAAGGCACGATGGTCAGCTTGCTGACGGTGCCATTATCGAGGGTGCGTTGGGGTAGGCCCGGCGCGATTTCGGCGATCTTCTGTTTGACCTTCTCGATGGCCTCCATCGGATTGGCGCCGAAGCGCGCCACCACCACGCCACCGACTGCGGGCGCTCCTTCGACGTCGAGGGCGCCGCGTCGCTGGGCAGGTCCCAGGTGAACCTTGGCTACGTCCCGGATGCGAATGGGCGTGTGCTTGCGGCTGGTGATGACGACCGCCTCGAGATCGGCAGTGTTGCGAATGAAGCCCAAGCCGCGGATGACATACTCTGCGCGGTTGATTTCGATGGTGCGGGCGCCGACGTCGAGATTCGCGCTGCGCACAGCGTGGGCCACGTGATCGATTCCTACATCGTGGGCCAGCAATGCCTCCGGGTTGACGTCGACCTGGTACTCGCGAACGTAGCCTCCGACCGAGGCGACCTCGGAAACGCCGACCGCCGCTTGCAGTGCATAGCGCACCGTCCAATCTTGGATACTGCGCAACTCTTCGAGGCTGAAGCCGCCCGCGGGCCTGCCTTGTGGGTCACGGCCTTCGAGGGTGTACCAGAAGACCTGGCCGAGCGCCGTGGCATCGGGGCCGAGGGCGGGCGCTACGCCGTCAGGGAGCGTGCCCGACGGTAGCGAGGCGAGCTTTTCGAGAATGCGTGACCGCGACCAATAGAACTCTACGCCTTCCTCGAAGATCACGTAGATCGACGAGAAGCCGAACATGCTGAAGGAGCGCACGGTGCGCACGCCAGGAATACCCAGCAGCGCGGTGGTGAGCGGGTAGTTGATCTGATCCTCGACATCGCGCGGCGAGCGACCGGGCCACTTGGTGAAAACGATCTGCTGGTTTTCACCAATGTCGGGGATGGCGTCGACGGGTGTGGGATCGCGGGGAAGATCGCCGAGGTCCCAGCGAAACGGTGCGGTCATCAAACCGGCAACCACCAGCGCCACCACCATGATGGCCACGACCAGCTTGTTGTCGATGAAGAAGCCGAGCAGCTTGTCCCAGAAGCCCTCCTTGCCCGACGGCTGTTCGGTGTCGGTCTGGGCCGGCTCGGACGCAGGCAGGTTTGATGGCGCCGTCATCGGCCTCAGTGCTCGTGTCCCGCCGCCGCGCTGCTCGGTGGGGTGGCAGGCGGTTTGGGTGGGCCGAGATGGTCGCCCTTGCCGACCGTTTGCTCGATGTCACCGCAGCGGAACATCTGGGCACCAAAGTAGGGATTTTCGACCTTGTCGGCCGTCTGCAGCCACTTGCCACCCTTGCCATCCAGGGCCATCGGACAACTGGCGAGCTTGACCGTCTCAACTGGGTTGCCGAATCGAACGAGCGCCTCGACCACGAGATCGCTGGTCTCGTGAAAGGCGCGGCGCGCGTGAGCGAGCTCGCTGGCCTTGGCGCCACGTTTGGCGGCCGCGCCGAGTGGGGCGGCGATGGTTCGGTACAAGTCGCGGGCTGCTCTTGGCGTCTGGGGTTTGAACGCCGAGACGCGCAAGGCCAATATGGCAAAAGCTCTCTTGGCGCTTTCGAGCTCGTCGGCCGCCAGCTTCTTCTGCAGATCGAGGTATGCGCCGACCACCGCCCCGAGCCCTTGCATGAAGCGCGCGTCTGTGCGCACCGGCGCGCGGGCCTCACGGTCTCGGTCGTCCTCCCTGCTCATCATGCTGTGGCCTCCACGGATTTGCAGATCGCTGTCGAGGGCGAAGGCGCCGCGGACGACCACGCGCTCCCCTTCTTTGAGCCCGCTCATCACTGGGTAGAGCTGGCCAGCACGAGGGCCGAGCACCACTTCACGCACTTCGTAAGTCGGCTCAGCTCTTTTGGGCAGCTCGACATAGACCACGGAGCGCTGTCCGGTAAACAGTGGCGCTGTCGCCGGGATCACCATTGGAGCCTTGTGGTCAGCCCGGGCTTGCTGGGGGGTGTGGACGATGGCGTCGGCGAACATGCCAGGGCTGAGCCGCCCCTTGTCGTTGGGCACTTCGACACGGATTTGCGCGGTGCGGGTCCGCGGATCGACGATGGGGTCGACGAACGCCACGGTGCCTTCGAAACGTTCACCAGGGAAGGACGAGACCGTGAGCGAGACTTTCTGACTGACGCTCACGCGCGGCAGGTCCCCTTCGTATGCGTCGAGCTGGGCCCAAATCTTTGACAGATTGGAGATGCGGTACATGGGCGTTCCAGCTTTGACATAAGCGCCCTCGTGCACCAGCTGCTCGACCACCGTGCCGGAGTACACACTGAACACGGCCACGTTGCGCGAGGGCTCGTTTTGCTTGCCCATCGCCTTGACCTCTTCTGGTGGAACACCCAGCAGTCGCAAGCGCTGCCGAGAAGACTCGAGGGCTGCCTCAGCGGTGTCGCGGGCGGTGGGGACGGCCTTGAGCAGCCGCTTCATTTGTCTGCGAGCGATGAGCAAGTCCGACTGTGCCGCGTAGATCTCGGGGCTGTAGAGCGAGGCGACCACTTGGCCCCGTTTGATCTTTGCCCCGACGTTGTTGACGAAGAGCCGATCGACGCGGCCGCCTGTCCAAGGCGTTATCGTGCGCACGCCGGTCTCGTCGTATTCGAGCCGCCCGAGCAGTCGCAGCTCAATCGCGGTGTCGCCGCGCTGCACCACCATCGTCTTGATACGTGCGAGCACTTTGGCTCGGTCCGACAGAACCACCTGGCGCATCGGGTCGCCGCCGCCCTGGTCCTCTTGGAGCGGGATCAGGTCCATTCCGCAGATGGGGCACTTGCCCCGATCGGGTAGCTTGATCTGCGGATGCATCGAGCAGGTCCAGACCTTTTCCTTGGCGGTGGCGGCGGTCTTTGCCTCGGGCTGATTCGGGGCGCCGGCCCACATACCGAAGAAGAAGGTCAAAGGCAGGGCAGCTGCAGCCACCCATCCAGCCGCTCGTTTGGACCAGTTGCGGCGCAGATCTCGGTCCTGCGGCTTGCTGCTGTCCTGAGTTTGCTCGCTGGGTGCTTGCTCGCTGGGTGCTTGCTCGCTGGGTGCTTGCTCGCTGGGTGCTTGCTCAGGGGTATCGTTGGGCTCGGTCACTTGCCGACCTCCTTGGCGCGAACTTGTCGACCAACCGTTTCCTCGAGATGTGCCCAAGCAATGGCATGGTCGGCCTGTGCTTGGTGCAAGCCGAGCTGCAGCTCGAGCAAATCGTTCTGCGAAATGACGACGTTGGCGATGGTGGCGCGGCCGACCGCGTAACTAGTCAGCAGCGAATCGTAGACCGTCTTGGCTTGGGGAATGAGCGTGGTGCGATAGAGGGCGGCGCGGCGGACGGCGTCGCGGATTCGCGCGCTAGCCTTGGCAAGCTGGAAGCGTGCCGCGTCGAGAGCGGCGGCGCGCCTGGCCAAGTAGGCAGCGCTCTGGGCACGTGCTTGTTTCTCTTTGGCTTCGTAGGCTCCGCGCCAAAGCGGCACACGCACGCCGAATTGCACGATGACGGGATCTTTGCCGCTCTCGTCCACGTTGGGCATGGCGGCTTCGCCGGTTTCGATCACCGTCAGACCGAGCACAAAGGCTGGGTAGCCTTCGGCTTCGGCGCTGCGCGCAGCCTGCTTTTGGGCGTCTGCCATCAAGGCGATCGCTCTCAGGCGCGGGTGCTCTCCAAGCGCGCTGTCGAGCGCCTTGTCGTCCTCGGCAGGCAAAATCAGCGGCGGCGCGGCCGGCCCCACCGTGATGGTCGAGCCAGGCGGAGCGCCAACAGCGGCCGTCAATGCGGCCCGGGCAGTGGCCATCTGCTCATCAAAAGCCGCGACTTCGTCGCGCAAGCTCGAAATCTTGAAGTGGATCTGAACGACCTGCGCGAGGGTTGCCTCGCCGACTTCGAGACGTACCCGGACGACGGCAGCGAGGTGCTCGAGCAGAGGGACTTGGTCGACGTGGATCTTGCGCAGACGTGCCAGTAGCCACAGCTTCCAATAGGCGCTTGCCAACCGGCGCTTGATAGCGAGCGCAAGAGCGTCGAAGTGGCGCTGCTTTGCCCGGGCTGCCATGCTGGCGGCGTCGGCAGCAGCGGTGAGCTTGGTCGGCCAGGGAAACGCTTGGCTCAGGCCGAAGCGATGGCGCTGCGGGCCCACGCGCGTCTCGACGTGCTGAACGTACAGCGCGTAGCTGACCTGTGGCTCAGGCAGCTTGCGGCGCTGGGCGATGACGTGAGTGGCCGCGCGCCATTCGTCGAAGGCGGCGCGCAAGGCGGGGCTGTTCTTCATCGCGTAGGCGAGGTAGCTGGTCAATTTGCCGTCGAAGACGACAGCGGTCTCGCTCGGCCGCGCTTCAGTAAGTGCTGGGCGCAGTGTTTGACCGATCTGCTGAAGATCTCGGTCGAGCTGCTTTTCGAAGGTGGCTACGCAGCCACTGAGCAGCAACGCGGTCACGAGCACGACCAGTGCGGCGCGAGGGTGCGTCATTGTGACCTTCGTCTCCGCGGCAAAAGGCCGCAGCGTTCGACTACGCAGCGGCGGCCCGGACGGGCCTGGGCGCCGGTGATGGTGGGGGGCCGCTGGAACCATCATGCCGGAGCTGGTGTGAGGTCGAACCCGATGGAAACGCCCAGTCACTAGTTGAGCCACTGCACACTATTGTGAAGCGCCTGACAATAGTCTCAGATTTTCGCATACTTCAAGACGCGCTCGGCCGGGCTTCAGCGCGTTTTGTCCCAGGCACGGACATTGCTTTGTGGCGCCCATGATTGCCAAGCATCTTTCGATCGTTGTTCTCGCCCTCATCGCAACTGTCGCTTCGGGTTGCGACGAAAAGCCCGCCGCGCCTGCTAGCGGCACGACCGCGGCAACCGCTGCGGCCGACACTGCCGCGGCGACCGACACTGCCGCGGCGACCGACACTGCTGCGGCCAAGGCGGGGGCGCGCTCTGTGGATGTCATTGCTGACGACAAGGGCTTCACGCCGAACAAAATCGAAGCCAAAAAAGGCGAGAAGCTGACCCTCAAGTTCAAACGGACCAGTGACTCGACCTGCGCCACCAGGGTGGTGTTCCCCGAGGTGAAAATCGACAAGGAGCTACCCCTCAACAAGGTGGTCACGGTCGAGGTTCCGACCACCGAGGCGCGCACCTTGGCGTTCCAATGTGGCATGGGCATGTACAAGAGCTCGGTGGTGGTGAAGTAGCGGGCAGGGACCGTTGCCGGCTTGCCGGAGCCAACGTCGAAGCCGCGCAAAGCAGCCCCACCGGGCTACAGATGCTCATCAACGGCTTGATTGCCGGCCTTCGAACGGCACCCAGGCGGTCGCAGCGTTGACTGCATCGGAGGCAGATGTGCGATAAGCACTCGGGATGACGAGGACGGATGACAACAGGGTCCGCGTGGTGCGGTGCGAGGAGTATGACCGCCAGCGCATCGAGGCCATCGTCGACGAGGGCATGCAAGCGCTCGACTACCGGCCGGCAGGCAAGGTCTTCGTCAAGCCCAACGTGGTCTTTGCCGGTGAGCCCGAGGTGTTTGGTACCGATGCCTGCACCAACCTGGCCGTGGTGGGCGCGACGCTTCTGTCGCTGGCCAAGGGCCCTGACACCAGGCGGGTGTCGCTGGGTGAGAACTCGGCGGTGGGCTTTCCGACCCGCCACTGTTACCAGCAGGCCGGCTACTACGACGAGGTGGCGGCGGTCGCGCGACGGTCGTCGGCTCCGATAGATATCTTCTGTATGGACGAAGATCTGCGGGACTCGGTCTTCGTCGGCGGCACGGTGCACGACACCATGCGGCTGTCCCGGCGGATGGCTCGGGCGGACAGCAAGATCTACCTGCCCAAGCTCAAGTGCCATTGCGTGTGCAGCATGACCGGTGCGGTGAAGCTGAACATCGGCATCTGCTCCGACGACGATCGGTCCATTCGTCATGATTTTCTGCTCAACGAAAAGATCGTCGATCTCCTCTCGGTCGGTTGGCCCGACTTCATCGTCATGGACGCCATCGACGTGGGGGTGGGCAACGAGGCGTTCCCCAAGCTGCGCCGGCTCGGGCTCATCCTGATGGGAAGGAACCCCATCGCTGTCGATCTGGTGGCCGCTCGCCTGCTCGGCATGGGCCTCGATGAGGTCCCTTACCTGAAGGCGGCGGTCGATCGGGGCTACGGACCGAAGTCGGTCGACTTGGTGGAGCTGCAAGGCGATTTGACGAGCCTTTCCGAGCTCGCCGAGCAGGCCGAGCGCATCATGCCCTACGACGACGACTTCACGGCCTGGCAAGATGTCAGCAAAGAGCTATCGCGGCTGGGCTCACCGATGCGTTTTGTCTGGGGCCCCTATGCTGAGGGCGGCGACAAGTGCTTCTACGGGTGCGTCATGGCTCTGAAGATGTTTCTGGCGGCCTACGAGCGCTACCCAGGTCCCGAGGCCTTCGCAACGGCCGCTCCGGTCACCTTTGTCATCGGCCAGGTCGACGAGGAGATCGACGGCTGGGGGCACGACGTGTTTCTGATCGGTAGCTGCAGCAGGGCCAAAGTGCGCAATGCCAAGAAGGTCATCTCCATCGACAAGTGCTTCACCACGGCGAGCGACATGACCCTCGCCATCGGCCATCGCCTGGGGATGGCGGCGCCGATGATGAATCCTCGACTCGCACTGCCGCTGGTGGCCAACATGGCCAAGGCGTCCTTGTCCAAGCTCGTGAGCCTCCGCTACCCCCAGGACGTGGCTCATTTCGTCACGAAGAACCTGATGAGGCGGTTGTGAAGAGCAATGCGCCCTGGTTTTCTTCGTAGGCGGATGCGAGCGCGTGCGCGGGCAGGGTGCGCGTGGTCGGATCCGGGGCGTGCTCGTGCTCGAGATTCCGCGCGGCGTCTTCGGCAGGCTAGCTTCTTACAGATCGGTAGCCGCCAGGGCGAAGTCGACTTTGACGTTTTCGCCTTGGACGGAGGTGCTCGTTTCGGCGATTGCCTCGGAGGCCGATGACTGCAGCTGGACCGTGAGTGCTCCCGCAGTTGGCGCAACGGGAATTGCGTAGCCCCCACTGTTGCTGGTGATGGCGTAGAAGTCGCCCTTGTCGGGCACCACGCGCAGGCCTTCGCGTCCTTCGCCCGGGTCGTATTGGCTGTTGTTGTTGCTGTCGAGGTAGGCGACGCCAACCAGGTAGCGGATCTCGTCAGCCTGGGGCATGCCGAAGTCTTGGGTGACGACCAAGGGGCCGACATCGGGGTGGGGGGGCTGCTCGACGATGGAGATGCCGACGTGTCTGCGGCGCTTCTTCAGGTCCATGATGGCGATGCGGTGGCCCAAGTCGGGGTTGCCCCAGTCAATCTGAAAAGCAACATGGGCGTGGTCGACCGACTGCGCGTAGGAAAAGACGTTTTCGGCCACCGACGTGTAGCTGTAGCCCGCGGCTTTGACCCGATCGGCGAGTTTGTCGCCATTGGTTCCGTCGTGGCCTTGAAAACCGTTGGTGGCCATGTCCTGGGAATGAAAGAGCGCCGCCTCAGCCAGCTTGGGATCGAAAGCGAGTGGAGGCACGGCAGGATAGGAAGCGAAATCGGCGACGACTTGATCGGTGTCGATGCTGTACTGATTGATGCCCTGCTGCGCCTCGGGATGGTCGACCAAATAGGGGCCTTGCAGCTGTGGGAACATGCGCGCCTGTTGCAGCGCTTCGAGCATGTCTTGCTCGAGCGCAGACGGGTCGCCGTGTGAGTGTTGCTGCGCGGGCAGAGGCAGGGCGACCAGAACGGTGCCGCCGCTGCCGGTTGTGTTTGCGCCCCCGCCTTCGCCCGACGGGCCAGCTGCTGGGCCATCGATGCTGCAGCCGCTGGAGCCGGCGCATGTGAGCAACACGGCCAGCAGGGCTGCCCATTGTGTGGTCTTCATGGCCGCCGACGTGTGCAACATCTGGGCCGTGGATGGCCGCGACGTCTGGCGCGCTAGAGCTCTCGCCATGTTTGAAGAATGTCCCAGCATGTTCAGCAGATCGAGGACAAAGCCGGCAGCAGCCCTGGTCGCTCTACCTTCTGATCCACTCGTCATATTTGGCTCGATTGACAGTTTCGGGACTGTGCCAACACAGTGCGGTCTTTTTGATTGGCGGCCAGACCTCGAGGAATGGGAAGGTGCGCGAGCCATGAAGCGATCAGAACGGCACAGCAGCAGGACATACGGGCGGTGGGCGGCGCTATGGGCGATGCCGCTGCTGGCATGGAGCATTTTCGTCGCGGGTTGCCAGCCGCAACGACAGGTGGTTCAGCCACCTTTGGGTGTATGCACATCCGCCCCCTCTACGCCTCCGCCGGTGCCGGCCAACAGTGCTGGTGGCGAGCCCCTCGAGGCTGCTGCATCTACAGTGCTGACGGGCGCCACCGTGTTCGACGCCACGGGGCGCCGGCCAATCTCTGATGCCGTGGTGGTGTTGGCGCGCGACCGGATCGTCGCGCTCGGAAAAGCCAGCGCTGTCGAAGCTCCCGCGGACGCCAAGACCATCGATGTGGCGGGCAAGTGGATTGTCCCTGGGCTGATTGACAGCCACATTCACTTTTTTCAATCCGGCGGATTGTTCACGCGGCCGGATATCATCGATCTGCGCAGAGTCCGCGGCTACGACCACGAGCTGGCTGCCATCAAGAAGACCATCGCCGACACGTTTGCCCGCTACCTGGTCAGTGGCGTGACCGCCGTGGTCGACGTGGGCGGGCCGATGTGGAACTTCGATGTGCGCAAGCAAGCTCGGGCCACGCTGCTCGCGCCTCGCGTGGCCGTGGCCGGGCCGCTGATCTCGACCGTGTCTCGCCAAGCGCTCGATCTGGGCGATCCGCCCATCATCAAGGCCGAAAGCCCAGCCCAAGCCCGAGCGCTGGTGCGCCGGCAGCTCGCCCAAAAGCCAGACTTGGTCAAGATTTGGCTCATCGTTCCGGCAGGCAAGGTCGTCGCCGACGTGGCTGACATGTGGCGCGCGGCGATCGACGAAGCTCACAAGGGTGGGGTGCGCGTTGCGGTTCATGCCACGGAGCTCGAGACCGCCCGTGCTGCCGTCGAAGCTGGCGCGCAGGTTCTCGTTCACAGCGTCCACGACAAGCTGGTCGATCAGGCGTTCGTCGATCTGCTCAAAGAGCGCAACATCATCTACACGCCTGCCATCAGTGTCATGGAGGGTTACGCAAAGGTCCTCGGCCAAGCCGCCACGCTGAGCGACGTCGATCGGCGTTATGGCGATCCTGCAGCTATCGCTTCCTGGTACGAGCTCGGCTCGGTGCAGCCAGCCACTGCGCCCGACAAACTGACCAAGCGCCTCGAGAAACTGCGCGCTCGTTTGGCCATCATGAAGGAGAATCTGGCGCTCGTCAGCCGCGCTGGTGTCACGTTGGCAGCGGGCACCGACGCGGGCAACATCGGCACGTTGCATGGTCCGGCGCTGCACCGCGAGCTCGCCCTGATGGTCGAGGCCGGCTTGAGCCCAGAAGCGGTCCTGCTGTCGGCCACCCGAGGCGCTGCGCGCGTCTTTTCGGACAAGCCCGAAATTGGCACGCTTCAGCCTAGCAAGCTCGCTGACATGTTGGTGCTCGACGCTGACCCGCTAGCTGACGTGGCGAACCTGCAGCGCATCCATCGGGTGGTCAAAGGTGGCGTCGTGCTGTCGCCCGCGCGCATTTTGGCTCCCAACCCGGCGGCCGTTGCCCAAGCACAGCTCGACGCTTACAACGCGCGCGATCTCGAGCGGTTCTTGGCCGTGTACCACCCCGACGTGATTGTTGCGCGTAAGCCCAGCGGCGAGATCATCGCCAAGGGCCGTGAGGCAATGCGGCCGCGTTACGCGAAGCTCTTCGCCTCGAGCCCCGAGCTGCACTGCCATCTGCTCAAGCGGACCGTTCACGGCCGTTTCGTCGTGGATCACGAGCTGGTCACGGGGGTCAAAGACCGGCCCTACATTCATGCTGTCGCCGTCTATCAAGTCGACGATGGGCTCATCACCCGCGTGTGGTTCCTCTCCAGCGAGTGACCACCACCGCTGGGCAACACCGTCTCGCCCGGCACCTCGCGGTTGCCCACAGGGCGACTATGCTG
>CAZRGL010000069.1:0-27882 GCA_964599485.1 uncultured Polyangiaceae bacterium | reverse complement strand
ACCCGGACGCGGAATCGGACCCGGACGCGGAATCGGACCCGGACGCGGAATCGGATTCGGACCCGGACGCGGACACGGATTCGGACGCGGGCGGGGGTAAACCGCCCGAGATGCCCCTACCGCAGTTTGGGTTCCCGCACGCGGGCCGGCTACTAGCTGGTCACCACACGCCTGCGAGTGGCAACCAGCCTCCAGATGGGACACAATGGTCTGCGGATGGTGGCTCGCTCGAGGGTGGCCACCGATGGAGGCTTGAAGTGTTTCGGAACGCGTGGGGTTTTCTTGCCGGTTCTTGCTTGCTGCTTGCCGGTTGCGGATCGTCGACCAACAGCTACAACATGCCCGACGGCGGCACGCCCGTCGATGACAGCGGGCTAGGCAAACGCAAGGTCACACTGTTGCTGACCGGCGCCGTGGGGGGCTATCTCGAGCCCTGCGGGTGACCCGCCCACCCCCTTGGGGGCCTCGCTCGGCGAGCGAGTTATATCAAGTCGGCCCGGAGCAAGGCCGAGGCCGTAGTGCTGCTCGACGCTGGCGACCTCTTCGGCCCAGCTCAGAGCGTGAGCAGCCTCGACGCCATGCTCAAGTCCGAGTTCTTGCTCAAGGGCATGAACCTGATTGGTTATGACGCTGTCACGCTCGGCGAGACGGACTTCCGCTACGGCGAGACCTTCCTGGCTTCCCAGCTAGAGGCTTCGAAGCTCGACGTCACGTCAGCCAATTTGGTCACCAAGGCGGACAAGAAGCCCTACGCCGCACGCTACTTCAAGACAACCGCCAACAAGGTAACCTTTGGCGTAATCGGCGTAGTCGGCGACGAGCACGTCGAGGCGCTCGAGGAGGCCAGCAGCATCGACGGCGAAGCGTTGACCACTGAGCCGATGGTCGATGCCATCGGCGAAGCGCAAGACGAGATGGGTGAGGTGGAGGTCACCAGCGTGCTCGCCCACATGAGCCTCGAGGAGGCCCGAGCGCTGAGCAAGAAGCTGACCGACGTGCAGGTCGTGGTAGCAGCCCATGAACGCGAGCTGCCCAGCGGCGAGCAACTCGACAACACCATCGTGGTACGCACCGGCTATGACGGCAAATGGATCGGGCACCTGAACGTGGAGGTCAACGGGCAGGGCAAGCTGACGGGCGCAAGCTGGAATGCCCCGACCCTCGGCGATGAGCTGAAGGACGACCCAGACATGGCCACCCTGTATGAGGATTACCTGGCGCGCTTGGCAACCGAAGCCGAGAAGATCGTCGAGCAGATCCCTCAAGAGACACCCGTAGGCGGCTCCTACGTGGGCGATGGCCAATGCCAAAGTTGTCACTTCGCACAGGCAACCCAGTGGGTCGGTACCAAGCACGCACACGCTTTCGACACGCTGGTCAAGAGCAACCACGACTACGCGCCCTCGTGTTTCCCCTGTCATACCGTAGGCTTCGGCTACGTCGGGGGGTTCTTGCTGGCCGACAAGACACCAACCATGAAGCACGTGCAGTGCGAGTCCTGTCATGGAGCAGGCGCAGAGCACGTCGCGGCACCAGCCAAGGGGTGGTCAGTAGACCCGAAAACGGTCTGCACAAACTGCCACACCCCCGAAAACAGTCCTGATTTCGACATGGGCACGTACCTGCCGCAGGTCACCCACTGATACCCAGCGGATTTCTCGATGCACGTTTGGCCGTGCTGGCGTCGCGGGTATTCTGAGCACCGCCGGAGCACGACAGCGCCGGCGGGCGGGAGTTGCAAATGATGATGATTCGAACGAACCGCGTGATGTTGACTTGGCTCGTGGCTTTCGGGGGTGCGGCTCTTGCTTTTGCCTGCTCGGGTGGTGACGACACCAGCAGCAGCAGCTCCTCGGGCAGCCAGAGCAGCGAGTGCAAGGCAGGCGAGGTAGAGGCATGTTACAGCGGCGCAGAAGCCACCAAAGACGTGGGGGCGTGCCCCGGCGGGGCCCGCACCTGCGGCGTGGACGGCAGGGGGGGCGCCGGCGTGGGGGACCAAACCCCCGCTGACGAGACCTGCAATACGACCGAAGACGACGACTGCGATGGGCAAGTCAACGAGGAAGGCGACGGCTGCGTGTGTCTGCCCGACAGCAGCCAAGATTGCTACGGCGGACCCGCGAACAGCGCTGGTGTGGGTCAATGCAAAGCCGGCACGCAGGTGTGCAACGACCAAGGAACCGAATGGGGAAGCTGCGATGGTGAGGTCACTCCAGACGCCGAGGACTGCGAGGTGCTCGGCGACGAAGATTGCGACGGAGTGGGCTGCAGCGAGCCGGTTCACAACATCGTTTTCGGCGGCCCCGAAGGAGACCAGGTCAACGACTTGGCATTCGATGGTCAAGGAAACTTGGTCGTCGTCGGTCAGTTTGCCGGGGCGCTAAACATCGCTGGCACCACACTGACCTCCGCTGGCGGCTGGGACTTGTTCGTCGCCAAGCTCGACGCAGCAGGCAAGCTGTTGTGGGCAAAGGGCTTTGGCAGCAAAGATGGCATCGAGGTAGCCACCGCCGTTGCAGTAGACAGCAACGACGACATCGTGGTCGTCGGCCATCACAGCAAGAGCTTCGACATCGGCAGCGGCCCCTTACCGGTGGCCGGTAGTGGCGACGGGTTCGTCGCCAAGCTCGATCCGAGCGGCGCTACCTTGTTTAGCGACAACCTCGCGCTCGAAGGCGCCAGCACCCCAGCGACGGGCATCAAGCAGCCGAACCATGTGGCCGTCGACAGCAAGAACAACATCGCCATCGGTGGCTACTATACGGGCCGCTGGGGTTGCTCTTCTGGCATTTGCGCCATCTCCGATCCAACCGCTGACGACTGGGCTGGCTTCATCCTCACGCGGGCCAGCAATGGCGCGCCTGGGTGGAGGAGCAGCTTCGACAAGCCAATGAGGCAGTCGATTACATCGGTGGAGTTCGATTCGCAGGACCAGCTGGTCGTTGCCGGCCGCTTCCAGCAACAGCTGAGCTTTGGCAACAGCACCATCAGTGGACCAACCAACAACGGCGAGTATGACGGATTCGTGGGGCTGATGAACGCTGCAGGACAGGGGCAGTGGGTGCGCCAACTGCACACCAAATCGACCGAGGGACCTGCGCTGGCCTTGGACAGCAAAGACGACATCATCATCGCCGGGCGCTTCGGCGGGAGCATCACCCTCGGGCCCGTACCTGTGAACGCATCAGGTCAGGACGACATGTTCGTGGCCAAATACAGCAACAGCAACACCCATTTGTGGGGCAAGCGCTTTGGCGGCGCCCAACGAGACTTTGCCATTGATGTGGCGGTCGACAGCAAAGATGCCGTACTGCTAGCTGGTACCATCCAGGACAAAGTGACCTTCGGCGGCGAAGAGCTGAGCAGCGCCGGCGAATACGATGCTGCCCTCGTCAAGCTCGACGGGGCGAGTGGCGGTCACATCTTCAGCCGCGCATTCGGCAGTGCCAAGAGCGAATTGGGTCTCGCGATCGACGCTGGCCCCAACGACCTCATCGGGCTCGGCGGCATGGTCAGCGCCGAGGTCGATTTTGGCCTTGGACCGCTGAGCGTGGCCGGCAGTTATGATGCGTTCGCGGCGGTATTCAACCCCTGACCGCGTGCCCTATCCGCAGCGTCGTAGAGCCCACGCAGCCACTGCTCCACCCAGCATGGCAAGCGGGATTAGCGCCCACAGTCGAGGCGGCAGGCGGAATTTTCCTTCTGGGGCGCGGCTCAGCGCGGACGGGTCCTTCGGCGGGTGAGGCGCTGCTGCAGGCAAGTCCTTCTGCGGTGGAGGTGCTGCCGCAGGCAAGTCCTTCTGCGGTGGAGGTGCTGCGGCAGGTAGGATTCGCTCGGTGATGGCCACCTTGCGCTCGAGTGGCGGAAGGGGCTCTGTGGTGGTGAAGCGAGCAAGCCGCGATTGTTCCGACGGCTCTTGGAGGGGCGGCAGATCAGCGTCGCCCATCAATGCGAGCAGCTCCTGCGACATGTCGAGCGTTCCGTCGAGGCGGTGGGCGGGAGCACAGGACCTGGCCGCCGCCAACCACTCGGCCGACTCCGGCGAAACACTCGCGGCCGCACCCTGGTGAGTGTGCAGCGCACCCGCAAGCGCACGTGCGAACACCTGCATCGACTCGAATCGCTCGAGCGGTCGTTTGGCCAAGGCCCGCTCGATGACGTGCCAGAGTGGCTCTGATACTGTCGGCAACAACGCACTGAGCGGCGCGGGCTTTGTGTTGAGGTGCCAGGTGCAATACTCGGCGTCAGCCGGCTCGACCCCCGAACCCATGATGGGATGATGTCCAGCCAGCATTTCGTAGAGGATCAAGCCGAGCGCATATTGATCTGAAGCGGCGCTGGCCTTCTGCCCACTGAGATGCTCGGGGCTCATGTATTTGACGGTGCCGAAGGAATGCCCCAGGTCGGTGTTCTTTTGCCTGTACTTGGGGATTTTGGCAGCACCCAGATCGAGCAGCTTGAGTCTCAGCTCGCCTCTTTGAGGCTCGACAATGATGTTCTCGGGCTTGATGTCGCGATGGTAGATGCCCAGCTCGTGCAAAGCGTGACTGGCGTCGGCGATGGCGGAGGCAATCTGTAGCGCGTCCCCTACAGGGATCTGACCGCTTCGAAACATCAGCGTGCGCAGGCTCGTCCCACACAACAACTCCATGACGATGTAGAGACCAACCTCGGGGTCGCGGCCAGCATCGTGCACACGGACGATGTTGGGGTGGTCAATCTCCGCCAAAGCCCGCGCCTCGGCCTCCATTCGAGCTACCAAATCGGGGCGACTTCGCGCCTGCGCACTGATGACCTTGAAGGCAACCTGTCGCTGCATGATCGCGTGCCGCGCCCGATAAACCTCGGCCACGCCACCACGAGCGAGCAACGCCTCGATGAGGTAGTCGCTGTAGCACGCGCCCAGCGTGCAGACCGGTGTTTCCAGGGCTTTGGAGTCCACGGCTTTGGCGCCGAATCGTACCCCGAGGTGAACGGTTCTGTCGCCTCCAGCCGAGCAGCTAACTCATGGTATGGTGAAAAAAGGAGCCTCCGATGGCTGATGCCGAATCGACTCCAAGCGAAGACGAGCTTGCTGACGAAATCGTCAGCGAGGCGCTCGATGAATTCGCTGGACTGATTCCGGCCGAGCTGCTCCGCGAGATCCATGCGTGCGTAGCGGATCGTTTGGTCGCTCACCCCGAGGGCCGAGCCCTTCTGCGACGGGCGATGCCCGATCCGCAGATGGACAGCAGCGGCGACGTAGCACGGTCGGACCAGGCACAACCTGTTGGCGCTGAGCCGGACGTCGAGGAGGGCGCTGGCTGAGTGAACAGAATCTCTCCGAGGCTCTCTTCAGAGCAGCGGGCCCTCGTCCAAAGCGGGGCTGCGCTGGCTGCGCGCTTGGCACGGCGAACCCGCTGGCGCTGGCCCGAGCTCGGCCTCGACGAGCTGGTGTCGATCGCCAACGAGGCCCTAGTGCTCGCGGCGCGAGCTTATGACCCCGGCGTCGGTGTGCCGTTCGAGGCATATGCGTACAGCCGCGTCCGCGGACAACTGTTGCGGGTGGGGGGCGCGGAGGCCATCGGTCGCGCGCCGCCGCTGAGCGCCTTGTTGCGCCTGGATGACGACACCACTTCGCGGCGCAGTGAGCCAGCCGACTTGAGCGAGGCGCTCAACGACACGCCCAGCCAAGCGCGACAACGGGCCGTACGCTATGCGCGCCGAGAGATCGCCGCACTCATCGCAGCAGCGCTCCTTTCACCTGGCCCGCGCCAAGCCGACGAGCAGATCATCACCCGCAACTCGAGTCGCCGCGCTCTTGCCGCACTCGACCGAGCCGTCTCGCGCTTACCTGAGCCACAACGACGCTTCGTCGAGCTCTACTACCGCGGCGGCACCCGGCTCGAGGACATCGCCGCCGAGTTCGGCCGTTCCATTCGCACGCTGCAGCGGCTTCACGACACCATCAAATCGACATTGGCTACGGAGCTGAGCTCTTGTGGGGTCACCGAGATGCCGCCAGTTGGCGAAGTCAGCCTTGGTTGATGACGATGTCACCCCTGTTATCGAGCTGAATGGCGCCCCCCTTCCAGGGCTTCTCCCCGAAGGTGAACGACTTGTCACTAGGTCCGTTCTGAGGGCCAGCGATCCAACCAGCAGGCCAAGGGTTGGGGTCGTGCACCAAACCGAGCTGCGAGCTCGCATCGATCGATCCCTCTTGGTAGGGCCCCACGGTAAACGTCAACATGCTCACATTTACCTTCACCAAACCGGTTTCCACAGGCCAGTAGATCACTTCCAGCTCAGCCGTGGTGCCATCCACGACAGAAATGTCGATCTGTCCGCCGGCACCCAAAACGGTGAGCCGCCCGTTGTCGTTGGCCACAGTCGTGAAGTCCGCCTTGGTGCCGCGGAGGTTCATGTCGGTCGAGCCGTTGTTGTTCAAAACCGTGATGCCACCGCTGAAGCTCGTCGGAAGCGTGACGGTCAGGTCGGCTCCGACGCCCAACGAGGCGCCGTTCTTCTTTGCACTAGTAACCTCGATGGTGCTGCTCGGACCCAACACGGTCGAAAGCTCCAGCTGCTGCTCCATCTCCGCCATGGCAAGATCCGAGCCCTCTTTGGTGCCAACCGTGAAGCGGTCGAAGCGCGCCTCGAGCACGTCGTGTGAGGTGCCAATCAGCACTACGATCTTGCCGTTGGCGCCGCTGACCTTCACGCGCTGGTCGAGCTGGTACGGATGGGTCTGGATGACGGGCTCTGGATGCCTCCAAAGAATGCCGTTGCCGGCGTCGGTGCAATCGGAGCATGGCTCATCGCTACATCCACTGGTCGCTGCGACCAGCAGGCCGAGTATGGCGGTCGGGAGCGCAACTTGGAGCGAGGGCAGTGGTCTCATTGCTGCTACGGCGGGTGAGTATCCTTGCTTGGCTACATGCTGGGCAAGGGTGTTCTGCGAAAAGCGGCTCTTCAGAGGGCGGGGCGATGTGCGCTGGCGGGTCTTCATTGGGCCAGCAAGAGCCCAAAAGCGCTGGGCAGGTCATCGGGGCGTATTCGCGCGGCCCGCTCGCGCAGCTCGGGCAAGCAGCGTTTGAAATCCCGATCCAAGCGCAGCTCGCCGTCGGGCTCGGGCGCGCGCCACATCGCCATCGTGCCTTCAGCCAGCTGCATCAGCCCTTGGTATTCGCCGCGCTCCAGCAGCAGTTGTGTGCTCATGGCGTACATGAGCAGAGCCCCAGGAATGGCGCCGAGCGCAGTGGTGTTCATGGCCGGATAGCACAAGCGCACCGTGCGCGGACCGAAGCGGGCGGCTACCTCTTGCATACTTTGGCGCTGCAGGATCTTGGCGCCGGCTAGCGGACCGAGAGCGTATACGGGATCATCAGGCTCGAAGTCGTAGTCGCAGAACGCCACCACGCTCTCCCCTTTGGCGATGAGCCCCGCCTCGGCGAGACGATCGACCCAGATCTTCGACGATCGGCCCATCAAGCGGTTGGTGCGCTCAATCTCTGCCTCGGTGGCGACGTCAACCTGAACCCGACCGAGCTTGCGGTAGTTCTCTGGCTTGCCGAAGTCAGCGATCTGCAGCACCTGATCGAAAGCGACGTCGAGATCGGCCACCGTGGTAGGACCATGTTTGGCGTAGCGTTTAGTGGCGCCTGCAGCAATGCCGTTGACTAGGTGCACCGCCCGAAAACCATCGGCGACAATGGTGGCGACGACCTCTTCGATAGTCTTGGGCCGTGTGGCATCACGGTTGAAGAAGCTGGCGCGGAGCCCTTCCTCGTCGGCGGCTTGCTTCAAGGCGCGTACATGATGGGCGCCAATACGCATCTTCAGGCTGTCGTAGTGGACAGCGTAGACAGCAGCCCGCTGCCCGAAGAGCAGTTGGATGGCCAACGCACGGGTGATGCCGTTGGAGCCGCCCAACAATACGACGGCGGTATCGTCGGCAATGCTCGTGGTCGCCCGGCGAACCTGTTGACGCTGCTTGGCAAGGAGCGTGGCAGCCGCTTTTGGTCCACGCTCAGCCATCAAACTGATCAACGATCGACTGTCGACGCCCCCGAACGGCAGTTTCTTGAATAGGTCCTGCTTCATGTTGGGTCGATTACGCACCAGCGCGGATGCAGTTTTGGTCGATTTGTACTGGAGGCGTTCTCAGCCTTCGGCGAGTAGGGTGTTGATTGCGGCAACGAGCGCGAATGCGTCGGCGACATACAAAACGTCAGCTTTGCCTTGTGCCCAACCGCAACCGGCGTCGGTGTTGATGGCACGACGCTCGTTGATGAATCGCCAACCCACCACGTGTGGCTCCTCACCGTGACAGCAAGTTGCTAGGCCCTTCGCGTGGCGTGGCGTCGCACCCGTTTGCCCCACCTGGTTGAGGTGGCTCAAGAACGACAGCACGCGATCGCCCTCGCCCGACTGATCGACTAACGACTTGCTGCTTCCGAGCGAAGCTTGCGTCTTACTCAGACAGTCGAGAATCAACGACTCGGCCTTGTCAATCTGAACCTCCCCGTCCTGCTTCTTGCACCAACCAGCGCCCGCCACGAAGAGCAGCTCAGCCTCAGGTCGAATCGTCTTGGCATCGGTGCTCGCCTGCTCTTGACCCAGTACGCGGGTGCGTAGGCTGGTCGCTGCTAGCTCGGGCGTCAGCAATTGGACCGAGGCGCTGCCCGCTTCGCCCTGCCACGGCGCGGCGACCGCTGCGTCGAGCAACAACAGCCAGGGCCGCTTGCTGCGTTCCAACGTCGCCATCATGCGCTGGCGGTAGTACCAACGGGTCGCCAGCAGCTTGCCTTCTTGGACGGTGAGCGCGGTCACCTTCGTGTCGACGCAACCGGCGACCCGCTGAGCCACGCCAGGCAACGTTCGGGAAAAGCGTGGCGTGGCGGGCGCCAGCACCAGGGTCGCCTCGCTGCCACCAATCAACGCCTCGGCTGCTGCGGCGTCCGTGCTGTAGCGCGAAGCACCATATTCAGGGCCAGCGACTCCAAGCCAGGAGGCCGCGCCACAACTGGCGATGTGGTCGGCCGCCGCTTGCACCTGCTCGCCAACGAGGCCGACGGCCAGTGCGGTATCGGCGAGCTGAGCTGTCAGCTCGAGGGCGGCCTGCAAGGTGACCAGAGCGGCCTTGCCGAGCGTGCCATCGGTTTCGGTGTGGATCAGGCAGAGTACTTTTTCCATGATTGTCGTCTCGTTGCTGCGCTGGTTCGAATGTTGGGGCTCTCAGCCGCGAATCCACGCCACGATCTCACGCGCCATTTCGTCCATGGGCGCATCGCTGACGATTCGCGTCTCCCGTCGTTGTTGCGGCACGCTGACCTCGGCAAAACTCAGATCGTCGCTGCCCAAGCTCACCTTTGTTGCCCGCTGCAACGCCGGCATCACTTTGCGCATGTTCATCATGCCGGTGCGCGGATTGTTGGGAGGCGTTGGCAATGTCCCGGTGGCCCAGCCGATCACTGCGGGCGGCCCTTCACACATCGAGACTTGGTAGTCACCACCTTCGATGCGCTCGAGGATCCTCAAGCCTTCATCACTCGTCGACAGCTCATCGACAGCCTGGAACTGATCGACGATACCGAGGCGCTCGCCCACCATCTGCAGCGTGACGCCAGCATCTCGCGAGGCAGAAGCGCAGCCTCCGAAGAGCAGCAAGCGTGAGCGGTCGAGTCCAGCAATGCCCTCGATGGCCTCGGCCAGGGCAGCAGCCACCTCGCCGCCATCGGTAAATCCACCTGCCGGACCGTCGAGGGCCACCAGCTCGAAGGCGACGCGCTGAGCGATGGTCATCATCAGCTGCTGCAGGCGGGCTTTGGGCCCAAGACTGACCAGCCACACCTGACTGCCCGGAGCGCTCTCGGCCAAGTGCGCAGCTTCGTACAGCGCGTGCGCCGCCCATGGATCGAGCACGGATGGGAGCCTGCTTTCGTTCTTGAGGGCTGGTCCTTCAGGCCCGCTCACTGGCTCCAGTGTTTGAAGCGGGTCAGGTACCAAGCTGCCGCAAACTACGATTTGAAATCCTGTGCTCATACTGGTGCTCCTTCTAATTCTCGGCAGAGTGCAAACCGCCAGCGCCGGCGCGCAGCTCGATATTTCCCCGGGTCGGATCGTCCTCGCGCGCTTGGCTGCAGCTCCACACGCAGGCCCCACAGTGGATGCACTTTTCGCGGTCGAACGCGACACCGCCGTCGGCATCCTCGGCCAAACTGAGCGCTTGGCCCGAGCACATCTCGACGCATAGTGCTGCTTCGCAATGTGTGCACTTGGCAGGATCGACCATCACGATGTGGTCGGCGTACCCCGGCGGCGCCTGAACCTTGCCGCCGAGCAGCAACGCATCTTGGTGAGAGACGAGCAACTGGCCGTCATAGGGGATTTCGGGCCAGCCGCTGCGTGACATCAGCTCGTCGTGCAGCGACGCGCCGGCGGCCTTTGCTTTTGCGCGGATCGACTCGAGCTCGTCGACGTCGATGCGCCCTGCGAAATACTCGGCGAAGCTTTGAACCTCACGGCCACGAGACCGACCGCTCAGATTCAGCTTTCCGCTCGTGAGCCCAGAAAGGCCCATACCGATCATGCCGCGCATGAAACTGTGCTCGAAACCGTCGCGCGCTCGCTCCGCCACACGTGCTTCCTGCTCGAGCCAGCTCGCCCTGCGCCGCGCGACGTAGGTGCGCTGCAGCTGCTCGGCGCTGAATGGTTTTTCGTCACGCAAGAGCTCGATGACCCCTTCGGCAAGCTGCACGCCTGTGGCCCACGCCTCGTCGACGCCGGAATTGGTCAGGATGTTGGTGCTGCCCGAGCCTTCTCCGATTCGCGCATAGCCATCGCCCACCAGCTTCGGCTCGCCGCGCCGACCCGACTCACGCAAAGTCTTGGCACCCCAAGAACGCATGCTCCCGCCTTCGAGATAGCGATACAGATAGGGGTGCATCATCCAGTGCTGCAAGTAGCGGTAGCCCGTGCGGATGGGACTATCCCACCAAGACGGCACGAAGATCCCAAGCGAAGCGACACCCTCTGGATAGACGTAGAGGTAACCGAAGATCTCTGGCTCCGGATAGCCGAAGGTATGAAGCACAGTGCCGGCCTCGAGCGGGCAATTCTCGGGCAGATCGACCACCATCTTGACGCCCACAGCCCACTGCTCGGCTTGGTAGCCCTCTGGCAAGCCGAAGTGCTCGTCGAGCTTTTGCCCCACCGGGCCGAGCGGTCCGTCAGCAACCACGGTGAGCGCGGCACGGACATCCATGCCGGGCATGTACCCATCTGCAGGCTTGCCATGCTTGTCAGTTCCCTGATCGCACAAGCGCACGCCTACAACGCGATCGTCGTCGATGAGCGGCTCGCTCACGGGCATCGCGGGCCACACCTGCACCATGCCCGTCGCCATCAGCTGTGAGCCCACCCACTGGTTGAGCTGCCCAATCGAGAAAAGAAGACCATCATCCTTTCGCAGAAACTTGGGAATGAACGGCAACGCTACGGCTTGCTCTTCGCAGTGCAGCAACTTGCTGGCGAGCTTGCCGGCGAGTCGCAGGCTCGCCGGACGGCGACTGGCCCCGACTGGATCGAGCAGAAACAGCATCTTCTCGTCGGTGATCGGGTGCGCCATCGGGATCTCGCTCGGATCCAAATTCGGCAAGGACTCGCGGATGGCCTTCGCCCTAGTGGCGACACCGGATACACCGAAGCCAATGTCGTCGGCCCGCTCGTAACACATCACTTGCAGCGGCATGCCTTCGGCTACGCGGCTCTGCAACACCGGAACCCCGTCGCACTCCTCGCTCATCGCCTCGGCGAGCTTGGTTAGAAAGCCGCCGGCGGCCGGGCCAAAGCCTACGCAAACGATGTCAACGTCCATGCACTCGCGGTCGCTATCCATCATGCCGTCCTGAACCTAGGCTGGGTAGTCCAGCGCCTCGGGGATCATGACCGCGGTCAGCGCGCGAGCGGCGCGGTCCTTGGCGATCTTTGCCCCGCTGGTCGAGACGTCCAGCTGCTGGCGAAGTCGCGCAAAATCGGCAACCCATGACGGCTCTTCGGTCTGCTCGACGAGCTGATAACCGTAGAGCAACTCGGTACAGATTCGCGCGAGCTGCCCAGCTGCAGTTGCGGCCTGAACGGTGCACAAGTCGGACAAGAAGCTCACATAGCCGGGCAAGTCATCGGCAATGGCTGGATTGGCTGAGCCATTCTGCTCGAGCCCGACCACGTCGACCACCAATTGGCGAGCAGCCAGAAGCCAACACAGCGCATCGGCCACAGCAAAGGAGACCCCCTGTCGCTGGTAGAGCTTCTTGCCCTCCGCGCATTTGTTGCTCAACAAGAAGTCTAGTGTCCAGCTCCACAACCCAATGGCTGCCGATACAATTTCAGCACCCGTGCTCGGGTGGTGGGTGGCGGTTTCCTTCAGCTCGATAACCCATTGCTGGAGTTGCGCGCGAAAGACCTTGTTGGTCATGGTCAGGCCGAGCTGTCTGCGCTGAACTGCTTCGGGGCCTTCGTAGGTGGCCTCGAGCTGTGCATCCATCCACTTTTGGCCAAGGAAGCCAGGACAGTCTTCGGTGATCCCGTAGCCGCCCATCAAGCTGACCGCTTCGCGCATCATGGTAGCGCCATGGCCAGTATTCCAGAGCTTGCAAGCCGGGCACATGACGTTGGCGAGCGCGTCGTGGAGGACGAATTGAACCATGGGATCGGCGCGCAGTTGTTCGAGCTGAGCGCTTTCTTGCTCGTCGGCTGCTTTGGAAGCCTGCAACAGCTGGATGGCTTGGGCCTCCACTTTGCGCAGCGCGCGCAGCTGCGCCCGCGCGCCGCTGATCCCTTGCTCGGCAAATATCTCGGTCTTGCGTTGCTCGATGGGCGTGAATACATCGAACAAGCGCGCCGCGGCGAAACCCAGAGAAGCGGCGGCCTCACCAGTGGCCCACACATCGATGAGGCGGTGGCGGACATCTTCCTTCATCTGCAGGCCGAGATCGTGTCGCGGCGTACCAGGCTTGGCCGTCTCGCTGCCTCGGAAGCGACCACGCTGGTAGCGAATGATGGGCTCCACGGCTGACAGCAACTTGGCAGCCGTCATCACGCCCACCGTAACGCGGGTGCGGCTGAACACCGCGGCGATGATTTCGGCGTGGCTGTAGTTAGGAACGATCACGCCGTCCTCAATGGTGTAACCGCCAATGATGCGGCCGGCGGGACACTCGAGGTTGAAAGCCGGATCGCGCGTCGAGGACAGTTGGTGGACCAACTTGCGGGTGGGGGTGCCGCGATCGAAGGTGCCCTCGTCGCCCTGTTCCAAGATGACCATGAAACTGCCGCGAATGCGCTCGTCGGCGCTGTTGACGGCAGCGGTTACGAAATTGGCGAAGCCCATGTTGGTGATGAAGCGGCCGCGCTTGTCGATCTTCAACACCGGCTCCTGCCCCTCTTCCCAGCGCGCCACTGAGGCTTTACCAGACAGCACACCGGTGTCGACGCCGACGAAGGGCAAGGGCTCGGTCAGACAGAATGCGCCACGCCAAGGCTCGCGCTCTTCGCCTGGCTGGGGAGCGGCGCAGCGACTCATGTAGACGGCCCGTTGATCGGCGGTGCCCCGTTCCTCGATCGGCGAGAGGGCCAGATGACCAGCCAGCGAACAGGTGGCAGCCCCAGCATCGACCCAAGCAAGCTCGAAAGCCGCCAGCGCCAAAGCGAAGTTCTTGGGGCCTTCGATGAAGCCACCGTGCTCGGGATCCATGAACAACGAGGTGATGCCCGCCTCGTCGAAGGCGGCGAGCAAGCTCGCTTTTGCTTCGGTCCATTCGTGGCTGTTGCGCGCTCCCTCGGCCACCAGCCGCGCAACCGGTCCCCGCGCCACTGCGCGTGCATTCTGTGCCGCCATCTGCAGGTCGAAGCGGTCAGAAAAGCCCCACATGATTTGGCGAATGTCGTCGCCGGGCAGAGTGGGAAGTGTCGAGGCCCGATCTACGCTCGTCTGGCTCATGGAAGCGTAGCGTGTAGCACCTGTGTGCTGGGCGATCTAGGCGGCACGACAGCAATTATGAGCAAATTTCGTGCCGCACCGCGTCAGCGAAGTGCTCGCGCCGTTCAGGCGCGACGCGGGCCCAACAATGCGCTACCAGAGCGCGATGGCTCGACTCAAGCTGCTCTTCGTAGTCTCAGAGTGCGTGCCGTTTGCGAAGACCGGGGGACTCGGAGACGTCGCTGGAGCGCTGCCTATTGCCTTGCACCAGCGCGGCCATGATGTGCGCGTGCTCATGCCACGCTACCGCAGCGTCAAGGCAATGCCTGCGGCCCTCATGCCAAAGCCCATGGCCGTGCCCACCGCGTGGGGCGAACAATGGGCTGCCGTCTATCGCAGTGAGCTAGCCGAGGGCGTGCCCGTCTATTTGCTCGAGCACGACACCTTGTTCGATCGCGAGGGCTTGTATGGCGACGCCCATGGCAGCTTCGGTGACAACCTGGCGCGCTACGCGTTCTTGTCTCGCAGCGCGTTTTCACTCTGCGACTACCTCGGCTTCTCGCCTGACCTGATGCACGTGCACGATTGGCAAGCTGCCCTCGTGCCTGTTTTCGCGCGCGCCTTCAATCACCAGGTGGCCACGGTCCTGACCATCCACAACCTCGGTTACCAGGGCCGTTTCGGCATGGATCAGCTCGGGTCTCTAGGACTGTCAGCCGACCAGAGCGAGCGCTTGGGGCTGGAGTACTTCGGACAAATCAACGTGCTCAAAGGGGGCGTTTGCTGCGCGAACAAGATCTCCACCGTATCGCCGCGTTACGCCGTCGAGATCCAGACGCCTGAAGGAGGAGCAGGCATCGACGGGGTGATCCGCTCGCGTGCAGATGCGTTGGTCGGCATCCTGAACGGCATTGATCTGGCGAGCTGGGATCCCGAAACCGATCCCCACATCGCAGCGCCCTTCTCAGCAGACGACCTGACGGGCAAAGCGCTGTGCAAGGCAGCGTTGCAGGCCGAGCTGGGCTTGGAGCAGCGCGCAGATGTTCCGCTTTTGGGCATGGTCAGCCGTTTGGCGCACCAAAAAGGTATCGACGTGCTTGCCGAAGCCCTCGACGAGTTGCTCGAGCAGGATTTGCAGATCGTAGTGTTGGGCTCCGGGGATGGATGGGCGGAGCGGCTGCTGCGGCGTTTGAGTGAAACGCACCCACGCTTTCGAGCACGCTTCGGGCTCGACGAACGGCTGGCTCACAGCATCGAAGCGGGTGCCGACCTGTTCTTGATGCCCTCACGCTACGAGCCCTGCGGCCTCAATCAAATGTACAGCCAGCGCTATGGCACCCTGCCAATCGTACGGGCGGTCGGCGGGCTCGACGACACGGTTGAGCAAGAGTTGACGGGCTTCAAGTTCACGCAGCTGTCAGGCCGCGCATTGGCAGCTGCGGTGCGCCTCGCGTTGAGCACCTACCGTCATCAACACGAGCGCTTCGCCGCGATGCAACAACGCGCGATGTCCAAATCGATGGGTTGGGATCGCGCCGCCACCCAGTACGACGCCCTGTACCGACTCGCCCTGCGCTAGTGCTCGGCCCATAAGGGCGCAACGAGTGTGCTTCGGCCTTGGGCAAGCAACCCTCGTCGTGCTAGGCGCCGGGCTCATCGTCGACCTCGAGCTCCTCGACGCGCTCGATGATCAAGCCATGAAAATCAGGCTTGTCGCTGTCGCCGGTAAAGCCCCACCCAAGGTGCATGGAGCAGCGTCCACAACAGCTGATCTGCCAAAAATAGCCTGCAAACCAACTGTAGTAATCAGTCCACTCACCGGTGCCGATGCAGCCAGGTGCACGCGCGTAGCACCCAATGCGAAAACCGATACCAGAAGGATTGACGCAGGTGTGCTGATGGCGCCCCGCAACGCTCATGCGCGCATCGGTGTCGGTGATTCGGTGGCGACAGTTCGCGCACACGACGACGCGCTTGGGCTTCTTTTCCTGATCGGATCGGTCGGCCAGCTCGGGCGCGCCGCCAGCACCCGCTGGATCACCGGCTTGCTTACGAAGCCGACCGATCGAAATCCTCATCTCAGTGCGCGTCGCGCCAGGCTCGGCGACGTCGCAACAGCGGCGCAGCCAAAACGAGCGCTAGCAACCAGGCGCCGGGGCGTTCGCGCTTGCCAACGAGCTCGCACCCACAACCCGAGTCGACCTCGATCGGCGTCTTTGGAGGTGTGCCACCACCGCCGCCGCCACCCTCTGCGGCGCCGCCACTGCCGCCAGTTGCCCCACCAGCGCCGCCGCTGCCGCCTTCACCGCCACTACCACCGCTACCACCGCTGCCACCGCTGTTGTCGAGCTGCACGGTAACGCCATCGCTGACGGCATCCACCGAGGGATCCCCGTTGGGATGAAGCGCGCGAACTACGAAGAAGTACTTGGTGCCATCAGTGAGCGGCAGGCCGTCGACGCTTGCGGAAGTCACGTTGCCAACGTCCTTCCAGACCGGATCGGTAATGAAGCTGCCGCCGTCCTCGACGATCGTAACCTCGTAACTGGCGGCACCGCTGGTCGCAATCCATGCTCCCGAGAGCTTGTCCGCGGTGAAGATGGTGTCGACGTCGAAGCCAGTAATCCCCTCATCCGGATCGGTGTCGAGCACGGCAGCTGGCGGTTCGATGGTCGCGTTCTTGAGCCCGTAGAGATAGCCGTCAGCGGTGGTCACCAGAACCTCGTCGATGCCATCACCGTCGGTGTCACCGAAGACAGCCTCGCCCACTGCGGTGCCGAAGTTGACGGAGAAGTCGAGGGCATCGTTGCAAGGATCGATGCCGTATAGCCAGCCGTCGGCCGAGCCCACCAAAGCGGTAGGTCGTGCAGCGCCGGTCAAGTCCGTGTGGACGGTAACCGCGGTCAGCTGACCGAGATAATTACCGCTGAACTCCGCAGCACTTTCGCTCACGTACTTCTGACCGCCGGCGAGCACCATCGTGTACGAGCTGCCAATTGCGGCACCCGACAGCTCCGTCACCTTCAGCCTTGCCGGCCTCTTCCAGGAACCGCCGACGAGCACGGGTCCGCTGGAACATGGCGCGATCGCAGCATAAGGATATGGACTGTCGGTGTCGCTGCCTGCCCACAATTGCGTCTGTAAGTCGTGTGAGAGCGAGCGCGGCTGGTTGTTGCTGCCATGCAGCGTGACCTCAGTGACATTGTCACCGTCCAGGTCGTAGACAGTGGGCATGTGGTAACAACCGCCGACTGCGATGCTGGCGTTGATCTCCGCGCCGTCCTTGCCACTGAGCACCCGGGTCTTGCTCGCACCGTGCACGAGAACGTCGGTCAGGCCATCGGCGTTGTGATCGTCGGCCGCGATGCCTGCGGGCTGGCGGCCACAGCTTCCTTCGAAGGGAACAGCATCCCACAAGGTGGCGCCGCCCAGGCCCGCGATGCCGCGTGTTTGCTGCAAGGTGTCGGTGGGCGTCCCCCACTGAAACAGCAGATCGGTGGTGCTGTCCATGTCGAGGGTGCCCGGCAAAATGTCGCGGAGCGGATAACCTTCGACTGGCTGATCGAACAAGACGGTCCCATCTACCCGCAAGCCCAGCACACGATACTCGGCAGGATTGGTCACCGGTTGTTTGATGGCGAAGGTAGCGATGCCCGGCTCATTACCGTTGAGCTTCTCGATGATGCTGGGAGCATACGTGTAGGTGCGCTGCCACATCAGCTGTGGACCGCTGGCCATGGTCGCCTTGGAAGCATCCAAGCGCAGCAACGCCAGACGGCTGTCGCGCACTACGATTGCGTCATTGCCACTGGCGTCGAGGGCGCCAACCAACGGCGTGCTCTGCAAGTTGCCCCAGTTGCCGCCAGCGTAATAGCCGCCGATGCGAATACCCGGGTAGCCGAACATGGCGTTGGACGGCTTGAGCTTGTCGTCGAGCAATGTCAGGTAGCCGTCGTTGCGTGCCAAGCCAATTTGCATCGTGGCAACGTCGATGGGAGGCATGACCCAGGCACGCAAGATGTCGACGTCGGGCGGCAGAGCGAAGCTCGCCAGCTTCGTTTGAGTCATGCCGGTCGCCTTGAGGGCCACCAACTCGCTGCCCCCTGTGGTGGTCTGGGTTATCAACTCATCGACCTTGTCGCCGTCGAGATCGAGGGTCACCAATCGCCAGAACAGCGAGGTGTTGCCGCGCAGATCCCAATCGGGCTCCGTCAGGATGGTGTGGTCGGCGATCGACCAGCGCGAGGCGATGGTGGGGTTGGCGTTGGCGTCAAACGCATATGCCGACATGGTGCTTCCTGCGACGGTCAGGAGCAGCGACTTGTTCGCCTCTTCGATCGACGCGCTACCGAGGAGTTTTTGGCCGCTGATGGAGCCGAGCTCAGCGCCGGTGGCCGCATCGAATACGCGGGTTGACCACACGTCGTTGGCATCCTTGGTCCCCACGACCGCCTCTAGCGTTCCGTCGCCGTCAAGATCCACGAAAGGATCGGTCCAGGTAACATCACCGCCGGCATCGGGCGCGATGACCTTGGACCACAACACACTCAAGGAAGCCGAATTGGCAGTGTACTTGAGCACCGTGATCTTGCGCTGATTGACCGCCGGCGTCGTCGAGGTATTCATCACGCAGAGGATCTCGTCGCCCGGCTGCCCATCGACGTTGTGGCCACGGCAATAGTGGCTTTGGGTCCAAGCGTCCTGGGTTGGAGACGAGGCCAAGATCTGACCCGTCGCGCCATCGAGGATGTGGAAGTTGCTGTTGGTGTTGTTCATCACCTCGAGGGGCGGCGTGCCGTCAGCGTCGACGAGCAGCAACGAGCGGGTCGCACCGCAAGCCGCATAGGGCAGCTCCCAGATCTGTTGGGCCGCTCCGAAACCATTGGCGAAGGAGAACGCGTAGCCTGTGTTGGGGAGGCTGGATCCGCAACAACCGCACTCTTGCACCAGCAGATCAGGCTTGTTGTCACCGTCCAAGTCGCCGACCGCTACGCCACTCATGGCGCCCATTTGGTTGGGAGGCTCAACCCACTGCACCACCCCCGTTGCCGCTTCGAGAATCACCGCGCGTGTGAGGGTGTAAACGACGAGATCGCCTTTGCCGTCGACGTTGAAATCGTACACCCCGTAAAGGTTGGTGAACCCCATCGGCTTCGTCTTCCAGATGACGGTATCGTTCGACTTCTTCGCGATGACGCTTCCGCCGCTGGAGTAGACGATGTCCGGAGTGCTATCGCCGTCGACGTCATAGGTCAGCATCTGCGTGCTACCGATGGCGCCACCGAGGTAGTAGCGAAAGAAGGGTACGGGGTCGGTCAGATTGCTCAGACCAGTCGCCAAACCCGTGCGGTGGGGATCGTGGCGCTGAACGGGCCAGTCCGCCTCTGCTGATCGCGGTAGCAGCACCGCTGTGCAAATCAGGATGAAGGTGGCGAGGCGAGCAGTTGTCATCATTTTTGGCATTCCCCCGAAGCGACCATTGTACGGCAATTATCCCCAAAAAAAATCCCACCGTTTCGGATGAATCGACCCCCAAGCCCGTTCAAAAAGGACTTTCATTTCAACTCGATAACTCCCCCCACTGAACATTTGAACCCTGTTTGTCAGAAACTGGACAAGCATTCAGTATCCAGGCAAATTGGACCCATGATGAATCAAACACAACAAGCCGCCCTGAAGGTATTGTTCAAGCTAGCCAGGGAAGACCAACCGGCCGATCTGAGCCTCATCGCCGAACATTTGGGCCACAGCTGCGTCGAAACTGACCGTTTGCTCGACGACCTCGCTCGTCTCGGTCTGGTCGATCCCGACCGGGTGAGATTGACCATGAGTGGGCTCGTCCTCGCCGTCAGCTCGAGTGCCCAATCTCGTTCCAAGAAGACGAAACAGCGACGGGCTGCCTAGTCTGCTGCTGACTTAGTCTGGGGCTGACTAGTCTGGGCGCGGCCGTCGAGCTGTTTGGCGGCCGCGCACCACAATACCCCCCCATACGAAGCTACGGCGCAGAGCACCCCCAGCAAATTCTAGAGCTGCTCAACGCAGAGCCCCGCGTTGAGCCTGAGACGGAGTCTCGCGCTGTCAGGCGGCACGGTCGGAGGACGAATGGCTTGCACGAACAACCCTTGCGCAAGCAGGGCCTGGCTCATGGCTACCGCCGCAGCGGGCTCACCCACCATCCATGGCAGAATCGGTCCGTGCGATGGAGCAACTGGAGCACCTGCGGCCGACAGCGCAGCGCGTACGCGCGTGACAATTTCGCTTAGCCGCTCGCGGCCCGCATCGTCGTTGGCAACCTGCTCGATTCGCTTGCAACAAGCCGCTGCGAGCGCTGGACTGAAAGCCGTCGAGAACACGAAGCTACGCGCCCGGTTGAATAGCCAAGAGCGCAACAGCGTCGAGCCCGCGACAAAAGCACCTTGCAACCCGATGGCCTTGCTGAGCGTCCCAATCAGCACATCAGGGCGCACCCGCCGAGCCTCGCACAAGCCGCGACCTCGGCTGCCAAATACGCCGAGCGCGTGCGCTTCGTCGACGATCAAACCTGCTTGATGCGCGTCACACACTCGTCGCAAACAGTCGAGCGCCGGGCTGCTGCCATCCATGCTGAAATAGGTCTCGGTCACCACCCAGCGCCGCCGTGCCGATTGGCTTGCCAGCGCTCGGTCTACCGCGTCGACGTCCAAATGCGCTGCAATCCGAATCGTGGCGCGAGACAGCCGGCAACCATCGATGATGGAAGCGTGGTTGAGCTCGTCTGAGACGATGAGATCGCCGGGACCCGCGAGCGCAGGAATGACTGCGGTGTTGGCAGCGTAGCCCGATGAAAACAACAGCGCCGACTCAGTCTGCAACCAGTCAGCCACTGCTTGCTCGAGCGCCTGATGCTGTGCGTGTTGACCGCTGATCAGACGCGACGCCCCTGCGCCCCCGGGCAACTTCTCGAAGAGCGCTGCGTCGAGTGGCAGAGGCTCCGCCGCGTAGCCCAGATAGTCATTCGAGCACAGCACCAACGCGGCTTCTTGTCGTGCCGTCGCTCCTGTACGCAGCAGCTCGGCTCGGCGCAGCGCTTCGAGCTCCGCTTCCAGATGTCCAAGCGCGTTCATCAGGTGGTGCGATTCGAATCAGTCGACGCGTCGCTGCGCTGCTTTCCTGCCGATCGACTCTTGCGGGCCGAAACGGTCACCGTCTTGTCCTTGCCGCTATTGCCCTTGGGCGCTGCACCCTTGGCGCCGTCCTTGGCCGAGCGTCGCTTGCCTGCGTCGCTCTTGCGAGCCGAAGAATCATCGCTGCGTTTGCGCTTGCTCTCGCGCTCTTTGCTCAGCTCCTCACTGCTGTCGATCACACCGTCGACCCGCGCGAGCAGCTGCTCCAGCACCGTCTTGGCCTTGCGCGCGATGGTTTCAGCGCGGGCGCGTTGGTCCTTGACCTCATTGGCGAGAGCAACCGCTGCCAACAACATCGCCTGCGTTGTCGCCTGGCGTCCCGACGGAAGCACCGCGGCGAGCTTCTCAGTCACCATGTCGGCGAGCTGCTGAAGCTCTTCCTCGCTGGCCGTCGTGACGACGCGGCAACGCCTGCCAGCCACCTCCAGCTCGACCGCACGATCCGACATGGATGCACGCTACCACGATCCGGGTGCGCTGTGGGCCGCCTGGTTAGAGTAGGATGGGCTCATGCTGCGGCTGCTGCTCGGTTCGTTCTTGCTCGCTTCGATGTTCTGCGCGGGCGAGGTAGGTGCGACTCCGCAAGCCAACGCTGGCCTCACCATCGGCGGCGCAGCGGTCGGCAACGATGGTGCGTTCTGGGACCATGCCGAGTTCCACATGGGTTTGCGCGGCGACGTCATGTTCGGTCGCGATCGCCCGGGCCATTTCGGCTTCGGCCCTTTTGTCGAGGTCGGGACCTTCGCCCTCGACGAGCTGCAGTTTGGCGGAGGCGCAACGCTGTTGATGCCCGTCGACAACACCTTGCCTTTGGTTGCGAGCGTGGGCGCTTTCGGTCGCATCGGCGACGACGACTTCGGCCTCGAACCAGGACTATCCGGCGCGCTCTTCTGGGGAACGCGAAGCTACAACTTTCACGCCAACTACGTGATGTCTGCGGGCTTGGTCCTGGGCTTTCGGCAATCGCTCGGGGAGTCGAAAGAGAGCACCTTGATGTTGGCCGCTCAGCTCGACCTGGCCGTGTTGGGCTTGCCCTTGGTGGCGCTGATCAACTTGATGCGCGGGCCGACCGCAGCGGCCGCACCTATCGAGTGAGCTAGGCCGCGATCAGCCCGGAACGAGACTCGACATCAACAGTCGCAACCCTTCAGCGACACGTTGGCTTGGTCCTCGATCTCTCGGCAGTCGTGAATCGAATCTTGGCCTAGGTAACAGGCTTCGATGACCTCGTCGTCGCACGCCTCGGGAACGGAATACCCAATGCAAGAGAAGTTCCCTGGGTCGCCACAGACGTAGATCGGAAAGTCCCAAAAGCCGGTCTCGACCTCGAGCCCGCCCAGGGTCTGGCCGTAGATCTTTACGCGCGCCACAACCGTTTGGCTGCCTTGCGAAGTATCGATGCGGCTGGCGGTGCCCGCGTCGATCAGCGTCGCGAAAGTGAGCCCGTAACCGGGCGTGGTGCCTTCGGACTCACCCACGAAACCTGTTGCAGGCACGGTGAACTCCGTGAGCAAGTTGCCCAAAAAGTCGAACACGCTGACCTCGACCTCGTAGATTTGCACCCTCGAGGTCTCGGGCCGCAACGTGTCGGAATCACCTCGAGGAATGAGCTGATTGCCGACCACGAAGGACTGTATGTAGGTCAAGCTCAAGGACTTATCGAGCGTGCCGTGCAGAATCTGTAGGCCCGACGGATCGGGGGTCACTTTGCATTCGTCAGAGGGGTCGGGCACCGGGACGTGATGAATGAAGAGGCTCGCGCCGTTTTCTGAACAAGCGAGCGAGCTGCAGATCAGCGCCAGAGCAAAACCAACACGGACAACTTGAGCGATAGCGTTTTTCATGGGCTCCGTTTTCAAGTGTACCGAAGCGCGACCCGCTTCGCCAAAACCTGCGCATTTATAGAAGTGCTGTGTAGCCGCCCCGAGGGTGTGCGCAACTAGGCAAAACGGCCCACAGATACGGGCCACAGATACCTAGTAGAGTGGGGAAATCGGACTTGTGAAGTCGGTTTTGCTCAACCGACCCGCCATCCCTGCCAGCGAGCGAGCAGCCGCTCAGCGAGCTCGTCGATAGGCTCGTCGTCGGTGCGCATCAGCAAATGCGCGGACTGATAGGCTGCTTGACGCTCGGCAAGCAGACGCCGGATGGTCTGCTCCGGATGGTCGGTCTGCAACAAGGGACGGTTGCTCCCTGCGGTGCGCGCAGCGATGGTTGCCGCCGTTGCTGTCAGGCTCACCACGAAGCCGAGCCGCAGTCCGTCGCTGCGTAGCGACTGGTCTAACAAAGCTCCGCCGCCCAACGCGATGAGCTGACGCCGCGCTTGGCTGCTACCCTCGAGTCGACCGCGCAAAGCGGCTCGCTCGAGCTCGCGAAAGTGCGCTTCACCCTTCGTGCGGAAAATGTCCACGATGGACATCCCCGCAGACTCGACAATGGCGTCATCCAAGTCGCAGAAGTGGACGTTGGCGCGGTCGGCAACAAGTCGTCCCAGGGTGCTCTTGCCGCTGCCCATGAAGCCCCACAGCAGCAACACAGGGCGGTCACGAGGCCGGCTTGCCTCAGGCGCCATCACGGCGGCATCCGCTGGGTCATCTCAAAGCTGCGCACCCAATTCGGAATCGGGGCGGTCGCGGAGAAGATGCAGGAAATCGGCCGGTAGTCGAGCGCCTTCGGCGTTTTGGATCGGCGCAGCAACCAGGCACTCTTGCCACTGACCGGGATCACTGCCCGCATGCTCCACTCCGGAATGTCCTGATGGTGGGTCTGGGCGAGCCAGCCTCGCACACATGGCGAATCTTTGCTGCCATAGACAACGGCTTCGGTGGTCATCATGCCTTCTCTGACACCATCGATGATGACCGGGTGACGGGTCCCAGGAAGAGACGGCGCGATGAAGCGGGCTGTCTTGAGCTCCTTGTCCGAGCAGGGCCGTGGCAAATCGCCAACGTCTTGCTGCGTGGCTACAGGCTGCGCCGGACCGAGCTGGCCGTTCGTCTTGATGGGGACGAAGAAGGCAAAGGCCCGGCTGCGGCGGCCTGGATCGGCAAAGTGTGCCGTCATGCCCGGGGCTCCATCAAGTTGCGTCCAGCGCGTCTCCACGATCGAGCCCGAGTCATGTCGCAAAGCGATGGTGAGCGAGGTCGACGCTGCGGGACGACCGTTCTTCCCGAGGACGGCCGCGCGCATGACTTCGGTCAATCCGGGCTGGCGACCTTGCGCGGCGATTCCTATCGCTTGACCGCCAACCACCGTTGCTTCGGCGGTCGTGTAGAGCTGTTCAGCTTTCCAGTCGAAGAGCTTGTAGCTGGCTGTAACTTTGCCGCGAGGATTGACCAAGCTCAGCCCGTTGTTTGAAGCATGGGGTTGAACGAAGAGCCCCTCGGGCGAAATGGATACCAGTCCGGGCAGCAGATACGACGTCGGCCCAGGGGTTCGCTCGGCAGGTTGATAGGCCGCGATGTTCTTGAGCTTGCCCTTGCCCGTCTTGTTGCGAATCAGGTCCGCCCAGGCCATCTCCAGCTGACCCTTCGTCGGCGGGCTTAGCGTTGCAGAAGGCGCACGCAACGCAACGAAACCCTCGTTCTGCTTTGCCAGATAGTACGACCAACTGCTCTTGTCGGCTGCTGCCGCAAGAAGCACGGTGTCTTTGAGCTTGGCCCGCGCTGGCCCGCTCGTCGCGTTTGTTACCAACACCTGCCCGCTGTCGCGACGATGGCGCAATACTGCCCACGCGCTGTCAGCGCGAAACAGCTCGTAGCTTTCTGGACCAGACACCCATTCCAGACTGTCGAGAGTCGCCCAGTCGCGCTTGTCGTCCACGCTGCAAACGATGGGGGTACGTACGTCGGGCTTGTGGCTCGGGACATCCAAGAGCAAGTGAGCGTCACTGAGACGGTGCCCCCCCGCCTCGGAGGCCCAGCTCAGGCGCGTCAAACGCGTACCGATGACGCAGCCCACCGAGCCGCATGCGACGCCCATACCCTCGCTGAGCTCGTCACGCGCGAGGGAAAACGGCAATGGCAAATCTCGAAACGCCTCACCACCGTTGATCGACAGCTTCAGTGCGACCTGTTGCACCCCGAGGCGTGAGTGAGTCGTCGAAGCAGCCAGAATCGACCGCCCTTGGCCAGCAAGCGCCGCTACCCGGCCATCTAGCCTTGCCAACTGCTGGATTTCCCCCTCGATGTTGACAACAGCATAGTGAGCCATCTCACCGTTGTGCAGCGCAAGGCCCAGCTCGCCATTCGACCCGGGATGTAAGCTCACCTGGTCGACATCCGCACGCCCCCAAGCGGCGAAAAAAGAATGGGGCTGGCCCTTTCGGGCGGATGCGATGCGTTGCGCGCTGAAGGAGTCACCGCCATCCTCAGACACGAACAAGGCCAGCTCGTTGTTCTTCGTTCTACGGCCAACGAAATACGCCATGGTGCCGTCGAACGAGAAGCAGGGACTGCCGGCTGGGCCAACGAGGCCTCGCGCGCGCGCTGGGCTGAGGCGGTGACTGCTGCCGTCGAGGCGCATCAGCTCTCCTGAGGCACAACCCTTCCCGCGTGGCTCGCACGCTTCGCTGAGCAGCGCTGACCCGTCCGGCGCTACCGCGACCGTCAGCGCCATCATGTCGGCCGTGCCCAGCTGCCCTGCCGTAGTCCAGCTGGCGCCTGCGTCGGCCGAGCGATGCAGTTGGACATCGAACAAACCCGAGCCTGGCGTGATACAAGCCGCCACGACTTGCTTATGGCTCGCGCCGATTCGAATGCTGTCGCAACGACCGGCCCACGGAAGCGGTTTGCGTTGCAACGATTGGTCGATACGACCCGCAAGCAAGAACCAATTGCGGCGCCCGTCATCGCTACATGCGCCATCGTCCTCGCAGTCGAGGGCGTCGACGTCTTCAAACGCCTCGTAGTAGCGCAAGCCCGTCAACGCAGCGCGCGAATCGGCGATGGCGTCGGCACTGGGACCGCGTTGTGCGCGCAGCGCTAGTTTGCCGTCGGTAGGCAGAGCGCGAGCCCGTGCCGCGCCCACCGGTTGCAACTTGTCATCACCGGAGGTCCACAACTGGTTTCCCGCTGCGGCCCGCACGAGCACGGCATCAGCGCGCTGGGTCGGTAGCAGCTGGTATGCGCCGATCGAAGCTCCAGCCAAGGGGCTGAAGGTCTTGGCACCATCATCGCTGAGCAACAGCTTTTCGGGCAGTGCCAAGCCGAGCAAGCGGCCGTCACCACCCGCGGCAAGGTCGAAAATGCGCCACGTCGAGGCTGACGATCGGCGCCAACCGTCTGCCTCGAAACGATACAGCTCGCCCAGGGCATTGACGGCCGCTAGGCCATCGCCTGTCTTAGCCACGTCGAGGAAAGCTTCTGGAGCCGTAGCGAGCAACTCGAGCCGTCCCAGCGGTTCGCTGCTGCGATAAACAGCACCGCTCGCACCCACGAACAACCACTTGCCAGCAACTCGAGCCAGGTGAGTGAGCAGCTCAGGGGCTCGATAACTGCTAGCAGCTGCCCAATAGCCCCGCTTGCTGGCTTGGGCTTGCTCGGGTCGGTCGGGCAGGGGCTCAGTCAACCAGCGCTCGCCAGACTGGCCCAACAGCAACCAGCGGCGATCATCGAGGCGGGCTCCCTCGCGAATGTCGTGCATCGCGGGCGGGTGGTAACGCCAACCAGGCGCAGGCGGAGGCAACGCTTCATCCTCCGAATCAACGGGTAGGGTTGCCGTCGGCAAGGTCGGCGGATCGACCACTGGGGGTGGCGGGCAAGCGACGAGGCCACACGCGGTTGCGAGCACAGCGCCGATGCAGAGGAGGCGAGCCGCCGACGACTTTCTCTGTGCCCACACACCGAGCCTCATCGCTTGGAGCCTACGTCACCAGCGGCGGATGTCTAGGATGACGTGCCACAGCATCAGGGCGATGCCCACACCGAGCAGCGACCAGCCACCAGCCGCAAGCTGCTCGCCTTTGCCGAGGAGGTATGCGCCGGCCAAGACGAAACTGCTCACGATGAGCCCAGCGAACACGCGACGACCCAGACGATCGAGATTCTGAGGTGCACGGGTATCCTCAGTGCGCAGGGTCAACCTGCCCATGCGCAAATCGTCCATGACCTCTCTGACCTGATGCGGCAGGTCATACGCGGTCGTACTCAGCCGCTCGACGCCGCGCCACAAATCGGTGGCGATGCGTTCGGGTGAGTAGCGTTTGCGCAGCAGGTCCATGAAGTAGGGCCGCGCCTCCTCGTACAGATCCAAGTTTGGATCGATCTCTTTTCCCACCCCTTCCAGGGTCATCAGCGCTTTGCCAACCAACAAGAAGTCGGCAGGGATCTCCAAGCCAAACTCGGTTGCACCTCTGACCAGGTCAGTGATCATCATGGCGAGGTCGATCTCACCCAAAGGCTTGTTCAAGTACTTGTCAGCCAACACGCTCACCTTGGCTCTGTATGCACGCATGTCGACCTTCTTGGTGGGTGTGCCAATAGCGTAGAGCGCGTCGGCCAGAGCGCCGTGGTCGTTGCGAATCGCCGCGATCATCATGTCGATGGTCTTGGCTCGAACCTCGGGTGAGAGCCTGCCCACCATGCCGAGATCGACCATCCCGATACGGGGCAGCTCGGGGGTCCCGGATATGAGGATGTTGCCTGGATGCGGATCGGCGTGGAAGAAACCGTCCTCGAAAATCATCTTGATGATGATGCCGCAAGAGGCCTTGGCGATGACGGGTCCTTGGTGACCGGCGTTGTCGATGGCCTCGTAGAC
>CAZRGL010000068.1:0-28116 GCA_964599485.1 uncultured Polyangiaceae bacterium | reverse complement strand
CAGTGCACGTCTACTTGCCCCCTAATGGGGTGGCACAGTGGGCGTGACTGAGCGCGTCGAGCTCAGCTCGTCACCAGGCCCCGAACGAGCCGAGCGGGTGCCACGACTCCGACGCAAAAGCATTCATTTTGCGCGACGGTGCAACAATTGCACAATTCGGCGGCGGGCATGGATTCGACCGTGCTTTTCTAATTGACGCGGCCCTGCTAGGGGTAGTCTGCGCAATCGCTCGGATTAACGTTGGTTCGCGGTTGCATGAGCGAAGGTACCGTTCTTTTTTGAAACATCGGGCCAGGCGCAACACCGCGATTTTAGTCGCGTGTTCACTTGGCACGGGGGTTGCCTCGGAGCTGCATAAATGACACGACACCGACGTCGCATCGGGCAGGTAGATAGCCCTCTGATGATGCTCGTGCGCTTGGTGATGGTCGGAGGGCTACTCGCTTTGGGCGTAGCTTGCGGCTCGTCAACCAAGAACGAGCCAACCGTCGAGCACAAGAAGAAGAAGCGCACGATCGAGCTCGAGCGCAGCACGGCCTTCCAACCTACCTTTCCGTGCACCCAATGCCACGAGCACAAGGCTGGTAACGTCAACCCGAAGCCGCGGAAGTTGGCGAAGTACCACGCTGCGAAGAACAGCTTCGACCACGGCAAAGGGAGGCGATGGTGTTTTGACTGCCACGCCAAAGACGATCTCAACAAATTGGTCCTGTCCGATGGGTCCAAGGTTGGATTCGGCCAGTCCCATGAGCTGTGCGGCACCTGTCATGGCGAGAAGTTCCGCGACTGGAATGCGGGAGTTCACGGCCTGAACACTGGCTACTGGAACGGCAAGATGTTGCGTCGCAGCTGCACGCTCTGCCACGACCCGCATCTTCCCGCGTTTGCCACGATGATCCCCGAGGATCCGCCGGCCACAGTGAGGGGGACCGAGCCGCCATCGACCAATCACAATCAAGCAGCAAAGAAGAGCCATGAGTGACAACCCCTGCGATGGTGGGCGCGGTGCTCCTGGCGCCCCCGAGGATCGAGCTGAGAAGCTCGTACAGCTGAGACTTGGCAAGAAGACGAGCCGCCGGGGGGCGCTCAAGCTTGCTGCTGCGGGTGCTGCTGCCGGCGCCGCGGTGGCAACGGCGGGGTGTGACGTCACCCTCGCCGACATGTTGCAGAGCCACTACACGAAGCTCAGTGACGAGGACAAGAAGGAGATCTTCGCGCGCCTCGAGCAACGCACCTACCAGCAGAGCGGCGTGAAGGTGAAGATTGGTGACCCAAAGGCGCTTCAAGGCGTCGGTTTCGCCTACTTGCTGAACCTCTCGGCCTGCAACGGAAACCGACGATGCGTAGAGGCTTGCGCTCGCGAGAACAACCTGCCGAACGATCCCGAGATTCGCTACATCCGCGTCCTCGAGATGGAGGCGGGGACCTTTGATCTCGAGCGCGGCACGGCCTACTTCAGCGGCTTGGTGCCCAAGCGCGGCAAGTACTACATGCCGGTGCAGTGTCACCAATGCGACAACCCCCCTTGCGTCCGGGCCTGCCCATGCCAGGCGACCTGGAAGCAGCCCGATGGCATTGTTGTGGTCGACTACAACTGGTGCATCGGCTGTCGCTATTGTCAGGTAGCGTGCCCCTACCACGGTCGCCGCTTCAACTTTGCACCGCCGGCGATCGAGCCTGATCGCATCAATCCGGTCCAGGCCTATCTCTCAAACCGCATCCGGCCCGGTGGGGTCGTCGAAAAATGCACCTATTGCTTGCAGCGCAGTCGCAAAGGAAGGCTTCCAGCGTGCTTGGAAGCATGCCCAACCGGTGCCCGCAAGTTCGGCGACCTCAACGATCCCGACAGTGATGTTCGCAAGATCATCGAAACCAAGCGCGTCTACATACTCAAAGAAGAGTTGGGGACGATTCCGCGCTTCTACTACTTCTTCTCGGCCTAATCAGATGTGCAAAAGAGCCTTTTCGATTCTGCTCATAGCTGCTGCTGCGCTGTCTGGATGTAGCGACGAGTATGTTGCCCCCTCGCTTGACGTCAAGCCGCCGCACGAGCGGGCCGCCACCATCCGGGCCCGCGCCGTAACAGGCAACTTGGCCGGCAAACCGTTCGAAGCCCACGACGCCCGCTTCGCGCTCGATCGCCGCCAAGGATACGAGAAGATTACGATCTACATTTCACAGGCGAAGGCCTCTGAGCCTTGCGGCAAGCTCGGCCCAAAGGACGCCCCCAAGGTGTGGTTGCGTCGCGCGGGGCTCAAGCCCGTAAAGAAGGGCGAGATTCGGCTGACCGCTGGCAAGGAGGCACCCTGGCAGCTGCACTACCAACACAAGGAGGGCCATCATTGGCTTGGTAGCGGCCTGGCCTCTGCTCTCGTGGTCTTCGAGAACGTGAGCGCCCACGTCATCAAAGGCGCAGTGGCGGTCTGTTTTGCCGACGGCAAGAAGAGCTGTGTGGACGGGTCGTTCTCCGCTCGCCATTGCCCCATCCGGATCGACGCCACCATGCGTGGCAACGAACCGGTCGAGACGGTCCCCCAGAAGAAGAAGAAGAAGGCTACTCCACCGGTGAGCGATGCGGGCACGCCTGCCGCCGACGCTGGCAAAGCCAGCGAGAAGAAGGACTAGCAGCGTCATGCGTTTCATTGTGTTCTTGCTGAGAGTTGTGCGGTGTGTCCTCGTCGGCACTCGGGCCTACTACTTGTGGATGGCCGCGCTACTGCTGACCTTGGGTGTAGGCATCTTCACCTACGTGCACCACATCACCGATGGGCTGGTCGTGACCAACATGACCGACCACGTCCCGTGGGGGATCGGCATCGCCAACTTCATCTACTTCGTTGGTGTTGCAGCTGGTGCTGCGGTGCTGGTCGTGCCCGCCTACGCGTTCAAGCGCAAAGACATCAAAGAAGTCGTCATCCTCGGCGAGATGCTGGCGGCTGTGGCCATCGTCGTCTGTTTGATGTGCATCGTGACCGATATTGGTCGGCCCGAGCGCATGTTGCATTTGTTCACCGCGCTCAACCTGCCGAGCTCGCTGCTTGGCTGGGACGTAGTGGTCTTCCAGGGCTACTTGCTGATGAACATCTATATCCCGTGGTACTTGCTGTACAAGTGGTACCTCAACGAGAAGCCCAAGGATCTGCTCTATGTTCCGCTGGTGTTCTTGTCGATGTTCTGGGCAGTGAGCATCCACACCGTGACAGCTTTTTTGCTCGCAGGCCTCGGCGGGCGGCACTTTTGGGCCTCAGCCCTGCTCGCTCCGCGCTTCCTCATCAGCGCTGCGGCGTCCGCACCAGCCATCATCATCCTGATCTTGGCGGCGGTCCGTCGGTTCACGGACTTGCCCGTCAAAAAGAGCGTGTTCGACTATTTGAAGACGGTCTTGCGGGTTTCGATCCCTGCCAACCTGTTCCTCGTTGGCTGCGAAGTATTCCAAGAGTTCTATTCGGGCAGTCTGCACTCAGCCGCTGCCAAGTACCTCTACTTTGGGCTCCACGGCAATGACATGCTGCCCAAGTTCATTTGGACAGCGATCATCTTCAACATCACCGCTCTGGTGATCGTCTCGGTCAAGAAACTGCGGGACAATCAGCTCATCATGTACGGCGCTTGCGTGCTCGCAGTAGTGGGCGTCTGGCTCGAAAAAGGCATGGGCCTGCTCTTTCCAGGCTTCACGCCGGGCCCGCTGGGCGAGATTCACGAATACGCGCCCAATGCCGGCGAGATCATCGTGCTGCTCGCTGTATTGGCGCTCGGCGGCTTGATGTTCACGGTCATGGCCAAGGTTGCCATCGCCGTTCAGGTCGGGCGATTGCGTATCGACAAGCCTGATGGGAAACCTGAAGAGGTTGCTGAGGAGCCGCTAGCCGAGCCCGCCGCTGGCGAGTAGAAACAAGCCTTTCGCAGGGGCGCAGACTTCCAATCCGGACGCAAGGTGTTAGCGCCGCATGAGCCCTTGCCAGAAGGCGCGGGTGGTCTTGCTGGCTGAGCTGTTGAGCGCATCGTCGAGCGGCAGCTGCTCGGGGCAAACCTCGATGCAATTGAGCGCATGGCTGCAATCGGCGATTCCGCCAGGTTGCATCAGCGCTTCGAGTCGAGCGGTGTTACCGTGAGCCGCCCCAGGGTGCAGGTCAGCAAGGTGGCTGAGGGCGATTGCCGCGGCGCCGACGAAACCGCGACCTTCCGCTGCCGTCTGCGGGCAAGCTTCGAGGCAAGCCAGGCAATGACTGCAGCGCGCGAATGACAGCCGTTGTCGTTGGATGTCGTTGTCAATTTTGGGCTGGCTGCACTCTTTGTCTTTGCCTTCGGGTGGCGGGGCGTCGACCCAAGCGCCAAGCGCCATGATCGCCCGGCCGAGTCGACTGCGATCCACGAGCAGATCGCGAACAAGTGGCAGTTTTCTCAAAGGCTCGAGGCGGACTGGGCGCCCTTTCTTCACGACATCAGCCACCATCGTCGTGCAGGCCGGACGCACGACAGCGTTGACGAGCAGGGTGCAGGGGCCGCAACCAGCTGGCGAGCAGCGGCCTGCCCATACAACCGGCGCCACCCATTGCTCGTCGACCGCGTTGTATGGCTCGGCGGTGATGGCATCCAGGGCGTCTGCGACCGTCATGCGTTCGCGCGGCTCGAGCACGAAGCTGTCCCAGCTCTGAGCCCCTCGCGGGCCAGGCTGGCGGCGAACCTCGATGACCACCGGCCGACGTTCCGACTCCTTGCTGGTCATCGGTTTTGCTCCTGCTGGGAATCCTCGCTCTTCGCTTCTGAGCCGACCGTTGCACCGGGGTCGATGTCGATGCTTTGGCCGAGTAGCTCGTAACTGAATGGGCCGAGTAGCTCTGCCCCATCGGCGTGGTAGCGACAGACGAGCTGACGGAGGCGGCTAAGCTCCTGGTCATCGTCGTCATCTTCGCCCGGTCCATCATCGTCCGCGCGTTTCTGGGCGCTGGCAAAACCGAGCTCGGCCAGCACCAGCATGTGCTCTAGCTGTCGCAAAGTGAGCGCCCCAACATTGGCCCAGCTGCTGTCGTCGCCGCTGCCGGCTTGCTTGGTCGATTCTGCTATCTGCGCGAGCTCGTGCTCCAACGTGTCCAGCTGCTCGGTGTCGGGATCGAAACCGCAGCCGCGGAGGGCTCGACGCAGTCGTCGTTGCAAGCTGACCGCGTCGTCATCAGTGTGCTCATCTCTCTCGCAGAGCTGCTCGTAGGCCTTCTCTGCGTCGCGTTGAGCAGCCTTGAGGGCATTGCCGCTGTTGGGCTCGTCAGCCGCCTGGCAATAGGCCATGGCGGACTGTGCAGCGGTGCGGCCGGCGAAGAGCGCGGCGAGCAACTGGTTACTGCTGAGGCGATTGGAGCCGTGATAAAGCTGGCCTGCTGCGCTGCTCGCGTACAAGCCTGCGATGTTGGTGCTGTGGTTGCGAGGTGACGACTCAGTCAGTTGGCCACTGGCATCAACTTCATGGTCGACCCAGAGCCCGCCGGCGCGGCCAACCCACCCCGGTTGCACCCAGAGCGGCTCGCGGTAGGGGTTGGCGAAACCAAGCCGCATGCACGAGTCGAGCTCGCGGCCAACGACCGAGCGCAGGTGGCGCTCGGGCATATGACTGATATCGAAGCACACCAGCGGTTGCGCTTTCTTCGACTTGGGCTTGAAGCGTCCTCGTCCCCGCTCCAATTGGGCACTGATGGCTCGAGCGGCGCGGCGATCGGACAGCAAGCTGCCCAGCTCTGGATGAGAAGCCTCGAGGAGGTGATCGCGCTCTGCACTTGGTATCGCGCTGGGCGGACGACTGTCCTGGTGATCCTTCGGTAGCCAATATCGAGCGCCTTCGGCACGCAGGGCGCTGGACAGCAACATCTGGTTGAATCTTCCAAGAGGCAGGATTGCTGGATGCGGCTGCCACAAGTCGGGGCTGGAGAGCAGCGCGCCTGCCTTGGCCGCGACTGCGACGGCGCTCTCGCAGCACACTGCGCTCGGCGACGGCGAGAAGCTTCGCTCCGGCCCACCCGTCGCTAGGATCACCGCAGCTGCTTCGAGTGCCACCATGGTCATCGACCACACATCTTGCACTATGCAACCAACGCAGCGACCGGCGTCGTTGCGCACGATGGCCACCAGCTCATGATGCTCGAAGCGACGGAGCAACGCTTCCGATCGTTGCGCTGTGCCATCTTGGCGCCGGGCCGAGGCCGATTGCGCCCGCAACAACTGAGCGTCGAGGCAACGGTTGGTGAGTGCTGTAGTGATGTCCGCACAGAACAATGCGCGGGCACTACTCATCCCCTCCAGGCGGCGCCGCGCGTGGTGACCGTCTGCGTCTCGATCGAAGACCACGCCGATTCGCTCGAGCCACTGCGCCATGGCTGCGGCCGAGCCTGCCATCGACCGCACCGCAGCGCGAGCCGCGAGGTGGCCCCCGCTCTGGAGTGCGTCGTCGACCAGCGCATCGACATCTGTGCCATCATCGATGCCGCCTGCTCGCTCTGCCGGCCATAGGCTCGCTGCTACCGGACCGAGCAGATCGACCGCCACCCCTGCGGCAGTCAGCTCGATGGCGCTCATGAGGGCAGCGGCGCCTCCGCCGACGACCAGCACACGCGGATTGCTGCTACGGCCCTTTGCTTTTTTCCGTTTGCTTCCCATTTCTTACTTGGTCGGGGGCAACGCTCCGCTCGATGTCGACGTAGCGGCTCGGGCGGTGCTGGCGCGAGCTGGCTGGCAAACGGTGGTGTCTGGTTCGCTCGACGGTGTTGGTCCGATGATTTGCCATCCCGTTGCCAGGAAAACGATCGTGTTGGCGCCCCAGGCGAAAACAACCGCACCCAGCAAGGCTGCGAGCCATGCTGAACGGGTGCGGGCACGCCGCGTCGCGACGATTCCCCATCGCACGCTCATGCTCCAGATGCCGTTGGCGAAGTGCAAGGCGCATGCGGCTATTCCGATCATGTAGCCAAATGCAAACCATGGAACGCTCAGCGCAGTGGATGACATGCGCCCTGCGAGCAGGGTGTCCATCTGTTGAACGCTGGCCTCGGCAGTGATGATTGGCAGCCAGAAGTTGATGAGGTGCCAACCGATGAACAACAATGCCACAATTGCAGTGACCCGCTGCAGCACGTACATCCAGTTGCGGGAATGCGGATATCGGCCCAGGCTGTATTCGGACCGCAAGATGATCTTGACCCCGATGACGCCGTGCAGCACGAGAGGTACCAGAACAAGCAACCCCCAGAGCCCGGGAAGCAAGTAGTGCAGTGCGCTGAGCGCGCGTGCGTGAGCAGCGGGACCGCGCAGGGCTTGGCCGTGCGCCCAAAGCTGGAGCAGAAACAACGCCCCTATCAGAAAGAGCCCGGTGAGCCCGTGAAGCTGGCGAAGCGCGAATTCGGCCCGGCCCCGTCTCGGGGCGGGGTGGTCAGCGCAGGGCGACGTGGAACAATGACACACGTGCCATCATTCAGAGACGGCTTGGTCGGCGCGTCAAGGGCGCTTGCATGGCTCGTGCTGCTCCTGGTGACGTTTTTTGGGGCTTCGTCTTGTTCGTCTGCAGCACCACAAGGTGAGCATCCAGTTGCGGATTTTGGGGCTAGCTTTGCGGCCGAGCGGAAGTTCAGGCCGCTGTTGCGTCAGTGGATATTGGGAACACCGACCGAACGACAGGCCCTCGATCGGCAGCTCGAGCTGTTCAGTGAGCGACACCCTGGTGATCCGTTGGTGCGTCTCGCTCAGGTGTTGCGCGGCTTCAATGCCATCGAGGCTGGCGAGCTCGTCAAAGCCAAGGAGCTCGCGCGCGACGCGCTGTTGGGCGCCGCTGGTACCACGCGGGACCTCGCAACGCTGGTGGTGGGCGCTGCGGAGCGTCGCGGCAAGGACTACCAGGCGGCCCTCGATAGGTTGCTTCCGTTGCTACACAAGATGATCGATGCCTACGCCACAGCGATGCTCAACGAAGAGCTCGTGCGCGCCGCCATCGGCGCTGAGCAATGGGATGAAGCGGTTCGTTTCATGCTCGTGTGGTTGCTCGAGGCCAGTCCAGGAAGACGGGCCCAAGTGGTGAGCACGTTGCGCAAGTTGCTGGCAGAAATCCCCAAGCCTCGGCTCGTCGAGGAGCTCGAGGGCCGAGTTTGGCGTGGCGCGGCGAGCGAGGATCGGCTGATAGCGAAGCTCATGGCCCAGCAGCTCGCCATCTATGCAGTAGATGAGGGCGATACACGACTGGCCAACGATCTCCTCGACGAATACGGACCACTGCTCGGTCGCTATGGCGAGCAGGTCGCGCGGCTTGCTGCAGACTTGGCCGCTGGTCGGGTGCTTGGCAAGACCGTGGGTTTGGTGCTGGCGCTTGGCTCCGCTGAGTTGCGTCGCCGCAGTGCGGACGCCGTAGCTGGCATGGCCTACGGATTGAAGCAACATCATCCAAAAGCGAGATTGGTCACGCGCGCGGACGACAGCGGGCAGCCCGCTTTGCGCTCAGCACTCGAGGCGTTGGCAGCGGAGGGCGCGGCGGTCATCATCGCTGCCATCGATCCCAAGCAGGCCAAACAAGTCGTACGTTTTGCCAACGAGCAATCGCTTCCTGTCGTGCTTCTGACTCATGACCAGCGCGCTTCGCACCAGAGCTCGCCCTTCGTGTTCCTTCTTGGCGAGCCCGCTCAGGGCACTGTTGGGCGCGTAGCCCAGACGCTGCGGAGCCAAGGCGCGAAGGTGGTGGCAGGTCTGGGTGAGCGCGTTGCGGTGCAGGAAGGCGAGGAAAGTTTCGGGGTGGGCGTGCGGCGGGGGTGTGCCCCTCCGCCCAGCTTGGCCGAGCTGCAGGCCGAGCACGTTGACGGGCTGGTGTTGTATGACGGCAGCTATTGCGATGGACGAGCTGTCGAATTGGCCGTGCGATTGCACGCGTCGCTCGCAATTGGCTTGGGTGTAAGCGCGCTGAACATGGGGCGCCTTCCGTCCGGTACGCGCGTTCTGTCGGCCGGGGTCTTTCCGTTGCCGGCAACGCTGCACCCCACTCAATCCGACGAGCGACTTCGGCATTGGATTGGCGAAGGGCGAGGGCGGCCCAGTTGGTGGACCGCCCTCGGTCGGGATGCCGCCGTGTTGGCCGGCCAAGCTGTGCAGAACCTCAACACCCAAGCCACCGTCGATGCGCGCGAGGTTCGGGTGCGGCGCGCGGAGGCCACCGCTGCCCTAGGCCAGGCTCGAGCATCGCTTTGGACCTCAGCCAGCAAGGGCTTTGACGCCAATCGTAAGCTGCCTCGCGTCATCACTGTGATGCGCCCAGGAGTCGATGCCGGCCAGCCGTAACCCGCTGTTGCGGCCGAGCGGCGCTCTGCACGGGGCGCTCGAGCTGGAGTTGTCGACGCGGCGCGCCACGACGCGACTGGCCCGGCTCTTAGCAGCTCACCTACAAGTGGGCGACATGTTGCTGCTTTCGGGACCCTTGGGTGTGGGCAAGACGTTTTTTGCGCGCGCCCTGTTGCGTGGGCTGGGTGTTGGGTTCGACACGCGTGTGACCAGCCCGTCCTTTGCCTTGGTTCACGATTATGAGGGGCATGTGCCCATCCTTCACGTGGACTTGTACCGGCTTTCTTCGCCACATGAAGTCGAGCAGTTGGGGTTGCGGCAGCGCCGCGACGATGCCCTGTTGATCGTCGAATGGGGAAGCCGCTACCGTTCCGTCTTGGGAGACGATGGCTTCGAGCTGACGCTCGACTGGGCCGAGCGCGGTCGGGTCGCGCGGCTCGCCGCCATGGCGACGAGTGGCCAAGCCGTGCTGGACGCGGTCACACGCGCGGTTGGCCCCACTCGCGGTCGGCCCGAGCCCAAGCCCGTGATACAAGGCGGGCGCAATGAGCGGAACTGAGCCATCCGGCCCTCGCTGGGCCTGGTTGCGACCTGTGCTGGATCCCATCCTGTATTGGCTCGACAACATCGGCAACATCGTGTGGCTCACGGCACGCACGGTGCTGTGGCTGTTCCGGCCGCCCTTTCGCTTCCGTCAGATGATCAACGCGATGGACTTCATCGGCGTGCAGTCGATCTTCATCGTTGGCCTGACAGGCACGTTCAGTGGCATGGTCGTGGCGTTGCAGACGACCTATGCGCTGCGTGCATTCAGCGCTGAAGGCAGGGTAGGGGGCATCGTGGCCGTTTCGCTCACTCGCGAGGTGGCGCCAGTGTTTGCGGCCATCATGGTGACGGCTCGTGCGGGCAGCGCCATGGCGGCGGAGCTCGGCACCATGCGGGTGACCGAACAGATCGACGCGATCACGACCATGGGGGTGAGCGCTGTTCAGTACTTGCTCTCGCCCCGCCTATTGGCAGCGGTCGTGATGGTGCCACTGTTGTGCATCCTGTACATGAGCGTGGGGATGGCGGGCGCATATCTGGTGGCGGTCGTCTGGTTGGGCGGGGACCCCGGCGTGTTTGCTCAAAGTGTTCGCGATTTGGCCGTAGTTGCCGATCTGAAAATGGGCATCATCAAAGCCACAGTATTCGGCTTTCTCATCTCAGCCATCTCTTGTCGTCATGGTTTCTTCGCCAAAGGAGGCGCCAAGGGCGTCGGCGTGGCGACCACCCGCGCGGTCGTGGAGACCTGCGTGGTCATCCTGGTGGTCAACTACATCCTCACTCAGCTGCTGCTCGACGCGCAGTACTGAAGCGAGCCCCCGCTTCGGCAGAATCCAGCAAGCGCAGATTGCCCGACGTTGTCTGCGCTCGATTTTCGCTCCTCAGCGCTCGTCACCGCGCCGCTTTCGGCGTTGGTACCAGTAGGCCAACAGCGCGAATAACAGGGGCGCCACCACAAGCAGCACGACCACGTCCGAGGGCACGTCCGCCAACAGCCAGTACAGCAAATCGAAGAGGTCGTCAGCCATGCGGTTATGGAGCATAGGTCAGCCGGACCAGAAAAACCTCTGGGCCCGAGGTCGATGGGTCGGTTTGGCCAGCACGGGCAAGCCAAGGCTCATGGGTTGGTCCCAAAGGTCCGCGTTCCGTAGCCTAGGCGAGTGAAGCGGTGTGGTGAGCTGGTCGCGTTGTGACCTCACCCCAATCTAGACCGTGATCACGGCTTCGAGGCTAAAAGCTGATGGTCGCTTGTACGTGGCCGGGGCCAATGCGGAGCTCTGGGACGAGCTTGGCCGAGGCCGGTTCTTTTGCATCGCTCGGAGCGACCAATACGAGCACGACTCCAGTGGCTGCGATTACGCCTCCAGCGATGAAGCCGATGGTCGAGATGGTGCCGAGCGTGTGGTAGCTGTCAAGCGTGTCTTGCTGACCCGCGGCGCAAACTCCGTTGGGGCAGTTGTCTTCGAGCTCACCGTGCTTACCCATCGCGAGTCCGCCGGTCACGCCACCGGCGATTAGACCAGCACCCCCCACACCGATGGCTACGAAGCCGATGGTGCGCAAGGTGCTACCAGAAGAGGGCTGTCCTTCGCCGCCTCCACCACCGCCACCTGCGCTGGCGTTGGGGTCTTTCTCGAGCACGAGCGTCAGCTCTTCATTGTCGCCAGCGGTAATCTCGAAGGTCTTGTCGCCGCTCAAGTAGCCCTTCGCGCCAGCCTTCACGACATGTTTGCCAGGATTGACGGGCCGTTTGACACCCAGTGAGGCTGTCTTGAGCTCGACGTCGTCCAAGCTGACCTGAGGCTCATCAGGGCCCGTTACGACAATCGTCACCCAGCCGATTTTCTCGTCGAGTCCTTTGACCTCTTTCTTCGCGTCGCGAACCGCGTTGACGAAACCGGTAGATGCGTTGGGCGGGAGCTTCTCGCGAATGACTCGGTTGTAGTTCTCGAGCGCCTCGACGTAGTTGCCGAGCTTGACGTTCGCTCGAGCGAGGCCCACGAGCAGAGTCGGCGCGTGATAGAGCTCGTCCGCCTTGCGAAACTTCTCGGCGGCCGTCTTGTAATCACCTTTGGTGTATGCAGCTTGCGCCTCGAGCGAAAGCTGACGGGCCGCTCCCTTGTCCGCGTCGGTGGATTGCGCACTCGAGAAGCCAGCCGGTAGCAGCAAGACCAGCATCAGCAACAGTTTCGCCAGCGTTTTCATCGTTGTTTCGTGGATTTGGAATTGGTCACATCGGGCCAGCAGTGCGGATGCGGTGCCAGCAAGTGAGCTGTGAAGTTAGCACGGTTGGGCGGGATTCGACCCCATTTTGCCGTTCGGGCTGGGAGGGTGTCCGGGCCTGTGCCCTACTAGAAACCAGGATCGAAGGTGCTCGCTGGCTTGGCCGTGACCGGAGGCCTGGTGATCACTCGTGTGGTCGACGTGGCAGTTGAGCTGGTGGTCGGTTTGGTCGACCGCGGGCCCGTACGTGGCGGAGTTACGCCGGGGGTCGTGCTCTCAGTAGCACCAGTCGCCCCAGCGGTGCTGTCTCCCGAAGAGGCACTCGTGTCAGCTGTTGCCGATGTCGACCCGTCCGTGAGCTCGCTCGCCGTGTCGCCTTGCTCGCCGCTGGCGGTGGGCGCGACCGCGGCAGAGGTGGTTATCCCACTCGACGGGCTCACTGTTGGGCTGGTCGCGACACCGCGCCCGCCCCGCAATACCACGATGGCTCCAATCACGCCTCCTACTACCAGCGTGGCTGCTATTCCAACGAGCGCCACCCGCTTGGACTTGCTCGGCGCGGCGGCAGCTGTCAGTCCGGCCACCGAAGCGGACGAGCCGCTGTCCCCGAGGGGGATGTTGCCCGCGTTGGCGTTGGGTAGGCCGGTGGTCTGAGTGGCGGGGTCGAATTGACTGGGTTGTGGTCCGTAGCTGGCCTGCTGGCTATACCCGGCGTGGGGGATTTGACCTGTCTGTGCCCCGTAGCTAGCACCTGCGGCCGACCCGAATGGCAGGGCGGGTCCCCCGCCGTGGGAATGGCCGCCAGCGGTGTTTTGCGTGCCATAGGCCGGCAGCGGGCTGGTGAGCGGATAGCCGCCGGGCATCGGGGTGTTGCCGAGGGTAGATGGCGCACTGGTGCCCAACGCGAGCCCGAGCGCGTCCGTGAGCTCTTTTGCGGTCTGATAGCGGTAGGCTGGATCGCGTTGTGCGGCCCGCGCCCACCAGCCATCTAGCGTTTCTGTGAGCCCAGGGCACACATGCGAAGGGACGGGCAGCGGATGGGTGACAATTTTGATGAGTAGGTCGCCGAGCGCTTCGCTCTTGAAGGGGAGCTCGCCGGTCAAGCAGCGGAACGCGACTACGGCCAGCGACCAGAGATCGGCGCGGTGATCTACTGCTTTGATGCCTTGCGCCTGCTCGGGGCTCATATAGAAGGGCGTACCGAGCAGTGCGCCCGTTCGCGTGTTGCTGTCGAGCGTATGGGTGCGTTTGGCGACGCCGAAGTCGAGAACCTTGGCGATTTCGCCCTCATCGTCGGGCACCAAGAAGACGTTCTCAGGCTTGAGATCGCGATGGACGATCCCGGCTGCATGGGCTTTCGTCAACGCCTTGGCAACACCAGAGATAATTCGGAAGGTCTCATGGGCATCGAGACGGCCTCGGCGTTTGAGGCGGGCGTTGAGCGGCTCGCCATCGAGGTACTCCATGGCGATGTAGGGTGTGTTTTCGAACACCCCGTAGTCGAGGATCTGCACGACGTTGGAGCTGCGCAGCTGGGCGGCTGCTTTGGCTTCGCGCTCGAATCGAGCGCGAACATCTTCACGCTCCGCAGACTCGGCGTGGATGAACTTGACCGCGCAGGGAATGTCCAAGGAGGCGTGCTGTGCCGCCCAGACCTCGCCCATTCCACCTTGTCCGAGAAGGCGCACGAGGCGAAACCGGTCCGCAATGACGGCACCTTCCCTCAGCTCCACGCGTCCAACTCCCCGGTATTCAAGCGACCACCGATCACTGTCGGGCTAACACGCGGTGGTCTAAAGGTCCACATTCCGCAGGTAAGGCAAAAGGGTGTATGGGGGCTTCAGCTCGAAATCTGAGCCCTAGACACATGATAGACCATCGGAGCAGCATGACCCAGCACCTGTCCCTTTCGGCTGCTGCTGCCCGAGTTGCTCAGCGGCCTAGCGTGTACATGGCTGACCGGCAATGACGTGGCCGCTCGCGCGCTCGGCGACAATCCGATAGCGTGCCCTCCATGCAATCTAAGCCAGCCGAGCTCGAGCAGCGCATTGGTTTCATCGGTGGCGGCAACATGGCCGAGGCCTTGGTCCGCGGGCTGTTGGCTTCCGGCGTGGCGCCAGCAGAGCGCATCCGCGTCAGCGATCCTGTTGCTGCCCGGCGTGAGCACATGACCAATCGCTACCGCATCGACACCACTGACGACAACGCGTCCCTTTCAGCCTGGGCCGAGCTCGTGGTTGTGGCGGTCAAGCCACAGGCCATCGATTCGGCGCTGGCTTCTGCTTCGAGCGCCCTCAATCCTGACGCCCTGGTGGTGTCGATTGTGGCCGGCGTGACCATCGAGCGACTCGAGCGCCAGCTCGCCGACGGAACCCACGTGGTTCGCGCCATGCCGAACACGCCCGCATTGGCGCTGGCGGGCGCGAGCGCCATCGCCCCTGGCCGCCACTGCGATGAGGGTGATTTGAGCGTCGCTAGCAGCTTGTTTGGGGCTGTCGGGCGTTGTGTTCAGGTAGCCGAGAGCGGTCTTGACGCTGTGACAGGCTTGTCTGGGAGCGGTCCCGCTTATGTGATGCTCTTCATCGAGGCGCTTGCGGACGGAGGGGTGCGGGCGGGCTTGTCCCGCGACACCGCGATGCTTCTCGCTGCCCAAACCCTGTTTGGCTCTGCCAAGCTCCATCTGGACACGGGTGAGCATCCAGGTGTGTTGAAGGACCGCGTCACCAGTCCTGGGGGCACGACGATCGCCGGTCTCAGCTGCCTCGAACGGTTGGGCGTACGTGGCGCTCTCATCGCCGCTGTCGAGGCTGCCGCGCAGCGCTCCCGTGAGCTAGCAAAAAGCTGAGGTTTCGCGAAGCGGGTTTGGTGGCGCGCGAGTCCGTAGCGCTTTTTGGGCCAGTCACTAGTCAGTTGGAAGGGTCACCTACGACGTGCACCTTGAGGGTGTTGGTGTGCTCTTCGGTCGTGGGCGGAACGGCGAGTGTGAGGATGACTTGGTCGCCTGCCGACAGCAGACCTCGCTCGACGAGCATGGCGTCGGCTCGAGCGATCACGGCCTCGACGGTCTCGCCGCGCTCGTAGGGAAAATGCACCGGTTTGACGCCCCAGTATGCTCCCAACAGGTCGCAATCCGGTTGGCGCCGGGTGAGCGCAAGGATGGGCACGTGGGGGCGATAGTCGCTCACGAGTGTCGGCGCGATGCCGTGAGAGCTGATGCACACGATACCGCGCACCAGAGGCAGTGATTCGGCTGCCGCGGTGGCCGCGCACGCGAGAGCATTGCCGACCACGCCGAGCTCCAAGGGCGGCAGCTGGGCGGCTTTTCGGTAGCGTTCGGAGCCCTCGATCTCCCGGATGATGCGGGCCATGGTGCTCACGACGAGCGCTGGATGATCACCAGTGGCCGTCTCTGCTGAGAGCATCACGGCGTCGCTCTGATCGAGCACGGCATTGGCGACATCGGAGGCTTCCGCCCGCGTTGGGAAGGTGCTCGTCACCATCGATTCGAGCATCTGGGTGGCGGTGATCACCAGCTGGCCTCGCTTGTTGGCCTCCTCGATGCACCGCTTTTGGATTAGCGGTACTTTTTCCGGACCCATTTCCACGCCGAGATCGCCTCGCGCCACCATGATTCCTTCGACGCAGTCCAAAATTGCCGGCAGGCATTCTACCGCTTCGGGCTTCTCGATCTTGGCGACGATGGGCACGACGCGCCCGGCTGCACGCATTCGCTCCTTGGCTAGCTCGATGTCCGCCGGGCTGCGGACGAAAGACAAGCACACGACGTCGACGCCGAGTGAAATGCCGTAGTCGAGGTCTTCGAGGTCCTTTTCCGTGAGCGCTGGCGCAGACACGTCGACACCGGGCAAGTTGATGCCCTTGCGGTTCTTGAGCGTGCCGCCCACCTCGACGAGGCACTTGACGCCCTCGTCGTCCACCTGCTCGACTTTCAAGCGAAGCAGACCGTCGTCCATCAGCACCGTGTCGCCGACGCTGACGTCTCGTGCGATGGCATCGTAGGTCGTCGGAATGATGTTCGGTCCGGTTTGCTCATCGGCGGCAACGATGACCACCTGCTGGCCGTCGGTGAGCTCCATGATATCGCCCTGGAGCGTGCCGACCCGGATCTTCGGTCCCTGGAGATCTTGCAGGATCGTGACATGAGTGCCCATCTTGGCCGCAGCCTCCCGCACATGCCGGAATGTGCGCTGGTGATCGGCGTGCGAGCCATGAGAAAAATTGAGCCGGGCGACATCCATGCCCGCCTCGATGAGTTGCTCGAGCATCTCCGGCGAACGTGAGGCTGGCCCGAGCGTGCATACAATCTTGGTCCTCTTCACGGCGCCGAGCCTACTCCTGTCCGTCGAAGCTGTCTGCTGCAGCTTGAGACTCCGAGATTGCGCGGCTCCAATTGGGCTGGCTGCGCTGGGTCCCAATTGCGCTGGCTGCGCTGGGTCCCAATTGGGCTGGCTGCGCTGGGTCCCAATTGCGCTGGCTGCGCTATGGCTGTGGAACCGGCACGGTCTTTCGCTCGGAGCCGTCGAGCCACACCGGGGCGAAACCCCACATCGTGTTGATGTTCACGCTGTACCAGCGCTTCTCAGCAACGTCGTAATGCCGTCCTCGGGCGGGTACGCGTCGCAGGACCTTGCCTACCAGCGCGCCTGCTTCGCTGTCGTACAAGCGTGTCCCCGCATCCAAGTAGATGACGTGGCTGCCTGCCCAGCCGCCGCGGCCGGTCATGCCGAGCCCCCCGTTGCCTATGCCGACTGGGCTGAGCAGCTTGCTCTTGATGAAACCCTTGATCACCACGCCGCCGCGCTCGTAGTCAGCGATCGCGTTGCGATAAACGATGCGCTGATAGCCACCAACTTCATCACCGACCGCCTGCACGAGCGGCGACCGGACAAAGCGCGCCAACACCTTTGCACCTGCAGCTGCCGATGCGTACACCTCGGCCGGCAGTCGCACCGTGTGGCTGGGTTGGTCCTGCTCGGTAGGCTTGGACAGTGAATAGACCCGACCCAACAGCTTGGATGGGATCCAGCCCTCGATTGCGGCGACTCCGTCGCTGTAGCTGACGAGGGTGTAGTTGTGGCTCCGCTGGCGGCGCTTCACGCGCAAGCCAGGCAACACGAATGCCCCTACGTTCTCTTGTTGGAGCGCACGATCTGCGCGCAAGCTCAAACGCGTTTCGCGCATCACCACTTCGGCAAGGTTGCCCAGTGGCTGCCATACCAACAACCTGATGTCATACTCCTCCGACACGATTCTCACGAATCCGCGACGTTGTCCGACGGCGACGAAGGGCGAGTCGGGTGGCGCGAGCTGGATGGGCTCATCGAGGCGGTAGTCTGCGCCCTGCCGAGTGAGCCTCATGCTGTCGATGCTCAGTAGCTGCACGCGTCGATTGATTTGGGTTGCGTGGTCATCAGCGAGGGCTCGTTCAGCCGACACCATCTTGGTTGCCAACTGAGTTGCTTTTGTTGGCTCGGTTGCTTCGACTTGCGGATCCGCGGATACGACTGGCAGCTCCACCACAGCAGCAGCGGGCGTGGATAGCGGCGCCGCTGGCGTGCAGGTCAATCCAACTGCGCCGACGAGCACGCTAACCCAAGACCAATACCTCATCGCCAACAGCATGGCGATTTCGGTCGTCGTGCGCAATTGGCATGAAAAAGCCCCCGCCCGAGACAGGCTCGGACGGGGGCGGATGCGACACGGGAAAGAGGAGAGGTACGAATGTGTTCACAAGCAGACGCCAGAGCGCGAGAGGAAGGGGGGAGAGCGTGGAAACACGGTCATGGGCACGTTGAAGGTAAAGAGCTGGGGAGGAGCCTTCGTGGTTTCTCGCGCTCTGGCGTCTGCCCCGTGCGCTCAGCCCCCGCCCGAGGTCGGGGAAGCCCGGGCGGGGGCGTTGAGCCTGCCGGTAAGCGGTGTGACTCAACAGGGGCGAGCGCGCGGTGAAGCGAAGTAGTCAGTGTTGAAGCGGTGAAGCGAAGAAGTCAGTTGTTGAAGTGGCGACTAAGACAAGCAGCTTGGGTTTTGAGCTATTGGATCAACGGTTCCAGGGGTTGGCCGGATTGAAGCGGGTGCTCCCGTCTTTGTTGCCCTTGCCGCGGTAGCGCTTGGAGCGTTGCAGCCGGGCGTTGAGCTTTTTGCGGCTCACTTTCATCAGGCGCTTTGCGAGCTTGCGCAAGCGTCGGGCCTCAACTTTGCTCACCACGCCATCGGCGGACGCTTTCTTGGCGGCCTTGAGCAGCTGTTGCACGTTCTTGGCGAGCTGCGCGTTGACTTTCTTGGCAACGGCCTTCGGTGCGCGTCGCTTGACCAAGATTCGGTTGATCTTGACGCGGGTGCGCTTGATTCGCTTGCGCAAGAGCTTCTGGAAGCGCTTGGCCTGCATCGGGAACTTCTGGTGCTTGTAGCGCTTGGCAGCGATAGCAGCTTTGTGGTTTGGCCCGGGCGCTTGCTGGCTAGCAGTGGCGGTCGATGCGGCCAGAACGATGGCGAGGGTCGTGGCGATAAAAGTGAAGCGGCGAATGGTCATACGGTTACCTCTCTCGTTGCCGAGGGTTCGTTTCGTTTCTTGGTCATTGGTAAAGCACCTGCCGTGCCAGGACCTCGAAATCGCTCGAAGTGCCGGAAATCAGAGCGCTCGCCCTGGCAAACCTCCTTGTGGGGCGTTTTACTTCGCGGCGTTTGTGTCGCGCTTTGCGAGGCACGTGCGACAAGCGCTCCGCAGCAGTGATGGCGCGCTGTCGCGCCCGAACCGTTTTCAGCCCGATCCACCTGCCGCGAGGATGGCCGCGAGCACGCCATCCGCTCCACGTCGTGTCTGCGCAATGTCGGGTGCAGTCGCCGCCCGTACGTCAATCGGCTCGATCAAGGCGTCCGGGATCTCGAGCAAGAAACGGCTCGGAGCCCGCTTGAGCAACTTGCCGCGGCTCGGTCGGGCGGTGGCGTGACACAAGAACAACTGTTCACGGGCTCGCGTTACCGCGACATAGAAGAGTCGTCGTTCTTGCTCGACTTCGTCGGTAACATGACCGTCGAGCGAAGGCGCGTCGGTAGCGCGCTCATCGATCGTCCGGGCGTGGGGTATGAGCCCTTCTTCGAGTCCGACCAAAAAGACGTAGCGAAACTCCAGACCTTTTGCGCCATGCATGGTGGTCAGTGTGAGCTTGTTGTTGGCGCTGTCGGCATCTTCCTCTTCGTTGCGGAGCATGAGCAGGCGCAGAAACTGTGCGAGGGCTTGCCGCGGCGACTGTTTGGTGCCGAGCGCAGCGCTGGCCGTTGGGTCGGCATCGCGCCGCTCGAAAGCTTTGAGCAAGAAGATGATGTTGCTCCACCTTCGCCCGGCCGCCTTGTTGTTGTTGCCAGCCTCTGCCCAAAGCTGTTTTCGCAGCTGAAGCGCTTCGACCAGTCGGCTCACCACCTGAGCCATTGGCGTGGCTGCGTCGATGTCTCGTTGCAGCTCGCCTAGGATGCGGCAGTAGGCACGGCAACCCTCGCGTGCCACTGCGCTGAGCCCGGCGACGGCGTGAGATTGCTCTACCGCCCGAAACAGCGACGAGGAATGAGCGGTGGCGTGGGTGGCGATGCGGCGTAGCCCGACCTCGCCGACGCCGCGCGGGGGATAGTTGAGGGAGCGGCGCAAAGCCAGCTCGTTCGAGGCCGGATCGACGGCGACGGCGAGGTAGGCGAGGACGTCCTTGACCTCTTTGCGTTCGAAGGTCTGGGCGGCCCCGAACAACTGGTAGGGGATGGCTCGGGCTTTGAGCGCGCTCTCGATCTCGCCGGCTTGCAAGTTGGAGCGATACAGCACCGCGATGTCGGCGGGCCTGCCGTCGCCGCTGTTGATGATCTGTTGGGCCTGTTCCGCGACGAAGCCAGCTTCCATTTCTCCGTCGGCCGCGCAGGCCAGTTTGACGCTGACGCCAGCGCCGCGCGTGGCGATGAGTCGCTTTACGTGTCGGGGCGCCGAGCTGGCGCGGAGCACGGAGTTGGCAACAGCGAGAATCGCCTCACTGGATCGATAGTTGCGCTCGAGCCGCACGATTTTGGCCCCGGTGAAGTGCTTGTCGAAGTCCAAGATGTTGCGCACATCCGCGCCACGCCACGCGTAGATCGCTTGGTCATCGTCACCTACGACACACAAGTTGCGGTGATCGGTCGCCAGCAGGCGGAGCATCTCGAGCTGGGCGTGGTTGGTGTCTTGATACTCGTCGACGATCAGGTAGCGAAAGCGCGACCGCCAGCGGTCCAGCACGTCGGGTCGGCGTCGCCACAACCGCACAGGCTCGCAGACCAAGTCGTCGAAGTCGAAAGCCTGCAGGCTCTGCAACGAAGCAGCGTAACGCGGAAATACCCGGCTGGTGATTTCATCGTACTCATCGTCGCTCTCGGCGACGGCTTGGGCGTAGCCATCAGCGTCCAAGAACGCGTTCTTGGCCAGCGAAATACGGTTGATGATGGCGCCGACATCGTACTGCCGACCGCCCGCAATCAAGCGCAACGCATCACGCACCAGACCGGCGCAGTCACCACGGTCGAAAATGGCGAAGGAGCTGCCGCGTAAGCCGAGGGCTTTGGGCTCCTTGGACAGAACTTCGAGCCCAAAGCGATGAAAGGTACAAACCAGCAGGCCTTTGCAGGCTCTTGCACCGCTCAGACGGACCACCCGCTCTTGCATCTCGGCGGCCGCCTTGTTGGTGAAGGTCATGGCCAAGATAGCGCGCGCCGGTACGCCTTTGCTGATGAGCCGGGCGATTCGTTGGGTGACCACGCCGGTTTTGCCGGAGCCGGCGCCTGCAAGTACCAATAGCGGTCCGAGATCGTGCTCGACCGCTTGACGCTGCGCCTTGTTGAGACGAATCCTGCTCACGTGAGGGCGCTGCTTATCACAGGTGGATAGGCGCTGGCCACATGTTCAGATGTCGACAGCCTCGTTATCACGTCTCGCCAGTGTGATGCTGCGCTGGACGGGCCCTTTGGCGGCTTCCGGGACCCTCTTGCTGCTCTGTGCCCTGGCGGGGTGCACGCAGCCTTCGCAGCAGTCAGACGGGGCCTCGAGCGCGACGGCTTCCTCACGGCCTGCGCCTCGACCGCCGGCTGTCCCGGGGCCCAGTGCGGCCACGAGCAGCAGCTCGGTGACTGCTACGCGAGCCGCTCTGTCGTCCGCTCTGTCGTCCGCTCTATCGTCCGCTCTGTCGTCCGCTCTGCCGTCTGCTTCGACGGCAGCGTCGGCGACAACCGCTTCTGGCCAGACCAAGAGTACTTCTGCCGGCCCGCCTCGAATCCCAGCGATTCTGGGGCTGGGTAGCAGTTTGCCCTTGCGCTCCGCTTGGGCTTCAGCTCCGGCTTCGGTTGCGGCCTCAGCTCCGGCTTCGGCTGCGGCCTCAGCTCCAGCTCCGGCTTCGGCTGCGGTCTCAGCTCCAGCTCCGGCTTCGGCCGCGGCCTCAGCTCCAGCTCCGGCTTCGGCTGCGGCCTCAGCTCCAGCTCCGGCTTCGGCTGCGGCCTCAGCTTCGGCGTCGGCTTTGGCTTCGGCCTCAGGTTCGGCTTCAGCTCCGCGGCCGCGACGCAGGAGCATCAACGCTTATCGCTGGAGGCGTAAGGACGGACGCTGCCGGGTGCCGCGCGCCTTCCGTCCTTGGTCATGGTCGCGCTTGCGACGGGTCCATGGGCTGGGCGGCAAGACGGTCATCGTGACGGTAGACGGGGGGCTCGACAACAGCACGTTCGAAAAGGGCCTGGACGTGCTGAGCACCTACGGCATCAGGGCTACGTTCTTCTTGATGACCGGCCCGATGATGCGCACCCCCAAGGGACGTGCTGTTGTCGAGCGGTTGGTTGCCGAAGGGCACGAGCTCGGCAACCACACCGTCGATCACCCAAAGCTCTCCAAGAAGACGGACGAACAAGCTCGCCAGCAGCTCCTCGACGCCGAGCGTTGGGTTGAGAAGGTCACTGGACTGCGCACCATGCCGCTGCTGCGCGAACCCTACCTCGATCGCGACGATCGCATCGACAAGCTGAGCCGAAAGCTGTGCTACCGATCCATTTGGTTCACCGTCTACACCCGTGACGACACCGCGGGTGTGACCGCGCAAGAGATCATCGACGCCGTGCTACTGGATGGCGAAAAGCCGCGTAAGCTCAAGAGCGGCAGCATCCTGATGTTTCACGCCAGCCAGAAAGAGAACCTGAAGGCTTGGCCCATCATTTTCAGCGCGCTGCGCGCAAAAGGACATCGCTTCATGCCTTTGGGCGAGGCGTTGCGGCGACGAGCGGCGTCCAAACGACGTCGGCGCCGATGATTCTCGGGGCGCTCTCGCTGCAAGAGCCGGCTCGGTCGAACGAGGGAACTCTGCTGGAGTGTCGTTGTCCGTGCCGACGTGCGACCTCGTCTGCTTGGCGGCCTGGCGCTGACCTTCGGCGTGTTGGCTTGTGGCTGTGGCTACCGCTCGCTGTCGGGGCCCAATGGCTCCGGGGCTGAGCAAGTGGTGGTCGTGGTATCTGCGGCCAGCACCATCGAGGGCCCCCTGCCGACCTGGGAGCGTGCGGTCGTAGCTCCGAAGCAATGTGTCGCGCGCGGACGTCTGGTGCACGCCAAGGGCGTTGAGGTGCTCGACACCGCTGGGCGCCCGCTGTTTTCGGTGGACTTGGCCGGCACTTCCGTCATCGCGACGCTCGGCCTCGATGCTGCGGAGCCTGTTCCGATCTCGGTGGGAGGGTTGCTGTCATTCGAGGCGCGCGCTGCGCAACTGCCTCTCACTGTCGCACGTGAGGTGGTGGCTCGTGAAGGAGTGGCGGAGTTGCTGCCAGGGGCCGACCTGAAGTGTGCCCGTGGCAAGCACGGGACTGCAAAGTGCATCGTGCGTACCGAGTGTGCGATGGCGAGCCGACGCGTTGGTCCGATCACGCTGCAATGCGACGCGCTGACACTCGATCGACCGTCTCGCGCCGCTGCCTCCAAGGCCCGTTTTCGAGGTGATGGCACAAAATGGGTACCGCGCGGCGGCGCGACCGTTTTGGAGTTGCGTCGTGAGCCACGCACAGCACTTCCGGTAGTCAAAGTGCGGCACGAGCGGAGCGGGGTTTGCTTGGCCTTCCAACGACTCAAATATCAGGGCGAATGGGTACAGCTCGGCGCCCAAAGCAAGACCGTCTCGCTCACCGGCTGGGTCAAACGTGCCAGCATGCAGCGTTATCGACCCCGCGGTAGCGGCTGGGCCCGTGGTCGTGGCGGCTGTGGCTACGGTCGCGCCAAGTCGCAGCCGCACATCTACACGGGCAAGGCAACGGTGGCTCGCGGCAGGACCGTGTATTTCGGCTCGCAGCGTACGCCGTGGGCCACAATCGAGACCACCCACAAGTTCGAGGTCCGGCACGTTCGGGCAAGCCACTGGGTGGAGCTCGTGCGTGTTCCTGGGCTGTCCCACTGCGCCGGTCGGCTCAACGCACAGACTGCGTTTGTGTCACCTGACGCAGTCACCTTCCCTGCTGGCTACTAGGGGTCGGTCCGACCTTGAACACACGCCAAGAAAAAGGCCGCCACCGATTGCTCGATGGCGGCCCCGCGGATCTGACTACAGGCGATTTGCCACTGCGGTCAGGGTTCAATTCGGAGGTGTTGCGAATTTTTGGGGAAAGGGATTGGCGTCGTGCCGCTTGAGCACGTCACCTTGGGTGCGTGGCGTGGCCCAGAAACGCGGCGAGTCGCCGCGCTCGTGGAAGAGCGCCAAGCCGATCACGCCGACGTTGCGTGTGTCGCCATGCTTGCGTGCAGCGTAGGAGCTTTGCACGGAGCCGAAACGGAACGCAGCAACCTTTGTGGTGCTCGTTCGGAAGCCGTCGATCTCGAGATCGCCATGGGGCTCGATCAGGTAGCCGCGCTTGCCGAAAGAGGCGCTCTTGCCGTCAATTACGTCCAGCCCGTCCACTGAGACGACGGCCTCGATGCGCCCAGGACTGTGGTTGCGTACGACGATGCTGTAGCGTCGCCCGGTCATGCCGGTGACATAGTTGCTGCCGTTGGCGACGAAGCCTGTCAAGAAGCGGCCATTGCCGTCGCGCAAGCCCAGCTCGACATGACCCGAGCCGACCGAGAAGCGGCGACGATGCTGGCGTGCTGCGCCCCGGCTATCAGTCATCGCGGCGATGCCTTGTGGATCGTTGTAGAACAGCTTGCCCATCGCAAAAGGATGCAGCCGGTCGGCTCGTACGAAAGGAGCCGTGGTAACCCGTGAGAATCGTTGCTCGCCGAATTTCGTAGCCAAGCCGGGTCGATTGCGTGGCTTTGGTTTCAGCTCGAAAGGATCGCTGCTCGAAGTGCGCGATGGAGCGCGGTGGCTGGAAACATCTTCGGATTGGGGAGCCACCGATGGGGGCGGCGCTGGAGGCGCCTCTACGCCACTCTGCCCCGAGGCTTCATAGCTGTGCGAATCGGGCATCGGCGCGTCGTCGTAGCCCGAGCTCTTGGCGCTCGCGGGGTAGTCGGTGCCTGGGGAATTGTAGCCTCGCGAGGGGCTCGCGGCGCACCCGATCAACGATGTAGCTGCAAGCACAGCGGCCAGTCCCAGGCCGAGACGCTTGGTGCCTGAAGAGAAATGGGCAAAATGGGCGTTCATCTTCGTTCCTCCGTCGAGAGGGGAAACGTCCACTAGAGCCTGGGCTTACACCTCCAGCCCAAGAAGCCCCATCTAGTGTGGTCAGACCGCCATCCGCTCCCGAATTTGCCCCATTCTGGGGTCGGGGCCCGCAGGATCAGCCCAGATCACCAGTCCAGCTCGGCCGCTGGCTCTCCGATTCCAACATGAGCTGGCTCAGCTCCGCTTCGAGCGCGACAGGATCGATGTCGTCGTCGGCAAGCGTCAACAAGCGGGAGCGCACGTCACGGGCGAGCGCTTCGAAGCCATCTCGGTCGAAATTGTAGACCTCGTCGGGCATGACGATCACCAGTGGGCGCATCTGGGCCGCCATGGTGGCCGCGTCGGCTACCGTGCATTCGGCCACCAACACTTGAGCAGACAGCGCGGCGTCACTGACGGCGCTGATCAAACGCTCAGTACCCCCGACGAGCAGAGCCACCGGGATTTGCATGTGTTTTAGGGTGGGCGACCCTGACTCGCGCACGACTTCATCTTCCCACGGTCGGTGCCGCTGTCGCAACAACGAGTGCCGCTAAAGGGCTGAAACCTCGCATTGCGGACCAACCTTGTAGCTGTTGATCGCGCCCGAAGCTAGTCACCACATTAGCTACCGAAAGCACCCAAGGCGCCCAGCAAGCGATCCAAATCGGCTCGTTGGTGTCGTTCAGTCACGGCGAGCAAGAGCTGGCCGCGCCGGTCTGGGCTCACGCGGCCCAGATCCAGACCGGCGATGATGTCGTCTTCAACGAGGGCGTCGACCAATTGGCTAGCGTCACCGCCGCGGACTTCGATGGCAATCTCGTTGAACGTGGGCGCAGCACTGATGGTTCGATAGCCTTCCAGTTTCTCGATGGCTGTCCTCAAGTATTCCGCCTTGGCCAAGCACTGCTCAGCAACCTGTACGAAGCCTTGCTTGCCCAGCAAACACATCTTGATGGTGAGGGCGGTCGCGCACAGTCCGCTGTTGGTGCAGATGTTGCTCGTCGCGCGCTCTCGACGGATGTGTTGTTCACGGGTGGAGAGCGTCAGCACGTAGCCTCGCTTCCCATCTTGGTCCACCGTCTCACCGCAGAGTCGCCCGGGCATCTGCTGCAGCACTTTGCGATTGCCGTTGCAGGCGAACAAGCCCACGCCGGGGCCGCCGTATTGAGGGGGCAGGCCCAGAGGCTGACCTTCGGCCACCGCAATGTCGGCGCCGAAGGCGCCGGGCGGCTCTACCAAGGCCAACGCGAAAGGCTCGGCCGTGGCGGTGATCATCAAGGCGCCGGCATCGTGGGCGGCGCGAGCCAGGGGGCGCAGGTCGCACACTGAGCCGAGGAAGGTTGGATAACCGACCACCACGCAAGCGGTATCATCATCGATAGCAGCTGCGAGGGCGTCCAAATCGCTGCTGCCGTCGGCGCGGTCAGCCACCGCTCGCCAACGCTCCTGGGCGTGATCGAGCTCACGGGTGAACGTCTTGATGGTGGCAGCGTATTGGGGATGCAGGCAGCCGCTGATCACCATGTGGTCTCGTTTGGTCAGCCGGCGCGCCATCAGCACCGCTTCGGCAGCGGCTGTCGAGGCGTCGTACATCGAAGCGTTCGCCACTGGCAGGCCCAAGATCTCGCTGATGATGGTCTGGAACTCGAAGATGATCTGCAGCGTGCCTTGCGCCACCTCCGCTTGGTAGGGCGTGTAGGCCGTGTACAGCTCGGAGCGCATCAACAGCTGATCGGCAGCTTGCGGGAAATGATGATCGTAGGCTCCCGCGCCCAAGAAACAGAGCATGCTGCCGCCGCGATTGCGGCCTGCCAGCTCAGTTAGGTGCCGGGTAAGCGAGAGCTCGTCGAGCGCTGGCTCGAGCGCCAGAGCTTGCTGCTGCCGTAGTGCAGGCGGAATGGAAGAGAAGAGCTCGTCGATCGAGCTCTTGCCTACCGCTTGCAGCATTTCCTCGATTTCCTTCTGGGTGTGCGGCAGATAACGCATCGTTCGGCCACAGCTCGCTAGCTTGATTCTTCGTCCAGCAGCTTCTGATAGGCCTCGGCATCGAGGAGTTGCTCGAGCTGGTCCGGCTTGCTCGGCTTGATGGCCACGAGCCAAGCTTGCTCATAGCAATCGTCGTTGACCAGCTCGGGCTCCTCTTCGAGGGCGCTGTTGATGCGCGCGACCTCACCGTCGATTGGAGCGAACAAATCGGCCAGAGTCTTGACGCTCTCGACGGTGCCAAAGGGCTTGCCCGTCTCGATCTGATCGCCCGCGGCGACGTCGATGTTCACCAAGGTGATGTCGCCGAGCTGGTCAACAGCGTAGGCCGTGACGCCGATGAGGATCTCCTCGCCTTGCTGCTTCGCCCACTCGTGGTCACTCGTGTAGCGTCGATCGCTTTTGACTTCTATGTCGCTCATGCAGTCCTCGTCTCGGTGTTATTGCTGTCGCTTGTAGAAGGGGGTTTTGACGATGACGGCGTCGACCATGCGGCCGCGGCAGGCCACCACCAATTCGGTGCCGATTCGATGTTTGCCCGCTGGGACGTAGCCAAGACCGATGTTCTTTCCGACGGTAGGTGCGGGGCTGCCGCTGGTGCAGACACCGATCGCCTCGCCTTCCTTGTCGAGCAAGCGATAGCCTTGCCGGGCGATGCCGCGGCCGACCATCTCGAAGCCGACGAGCCACCGTTTGCGTCCCTCTGCTTTGATGGCTTGGAGCGCCGCCTTGCCCACAAAGTCTGCTTTGTCGAGCTTGACCGTCCAACCGAGGCCCGCTTCGATGGGATTGGTCGATTCATCAATGTCGTTTCCGTAGAGCGATAAGCGCGCCTCGAGCCGCAAGGTGTCCCGTGCCGCCAAGCCGGCGGGCTGAAGTCCGAGTGAGCTGCCTGCTGCCATGAGGCTCCGCCACAACTTGGCGCCGTCAGCTGCCGGGCAGAACAGCTCGAGACCATCTTCCCCGGTGTAACCGGTGCGGGCCGCAACGCAGGCACATTCGCACAACCTCGCACCACGCAACTGGAACGGCTCGAGCTGCGCGAGCTCAGCGCCATCTGGCCCGCAACGGGCCGCGATAGCCATCGCCTGGGGGCCCTGTAGCGCGATGAGCGCCGTGCTGTCAGAGGTGTCCTCGAGGTCGCAGGCGCGCCCCTCTTGAACAGCGCTGGTGACTGTCGTGCGGAAGTGGTTGACGATTTTGTCCCGGTTGCTGGCGTTGCAAACCACCAGCCAGCGGTCTTGCGCCAAACGGTACACGATCAGGTCGTCCAAAATGCCGCCGTCTGGGCCACAACAGCAGGTATACAGCGCACGACCGGCATCGAGCTTGCTGGCGTCGTTGGTGATCAGTCGATTGACCACGTCACCTGCCTCTAGGCCGCTGAGCACGAGCTCGCCCATGTGCGAGACGTCGAACAAGCCGGCCGCTG
>CAZRGL010000067.1:0-28309 GCA_964599485.1 uncultured Polyangiaceae bacterium | reverse complement strand
GGTCACGACCACGCGCACCCCGTCGCGCACCCGCTCGGCCCCGACCACGAAGAAACCGCCAGGGCGCGTCACCGCCCGCGCCGAGTCCGGGTCCGCTACGCTTTTCGGACTGGCTGTCGGCCCGCAGTTCTTGTGCTCGGGTGCTTGGTCAGGGACTGCATCTCCTAGCCAGGAGGCTGCATATAGGCTGCGGCGATTTTCTTGTTCCGAACGAAGGGGGCAAAGTCGATCAAGCTCTTGTCGCCGTTTCGCTCGTGAATTTCGACGCGCTCGACCGACCAGAGTTGCTTGCGCGCGACAAGACGCAGCTTGGCGATGTGTTTCTTGACGACCTTGTTCGTCGGCGTCGCGCTCAGCACCATGCGGCCCTGGTCGCGGCTCACCGTCAGCGAATAGCGGCTACGCAGCTTGCTCATGTCTCCGCCGAGCATGATGAGCAAATCACTGAGGACAACGGCAAATCGACCGGCCGCACCGGCGCCGATCTTGGTTACGCCCTCGCTGTTGCGCATTGCGAGCCCGGTCGGGCCAATCCAGTAGGTCACCGCATCAGGTGGATTCAGCTCCCAGCGCAAACGATCAGGCCGAACCAAGGTCAGCTTGCCGGTGCTTTGAACAGCCGTCGCGAGCAGGCCGATGACGCGCTTCTGCTCGAAGGTCGCTTGCAGCGTCTTGATCGAGCCGCGCGCCTTGGTGATCTTCTTCAGCGCCTCATCGACATCGTCGGCCGCGGCGTGGCGACTCTGCACGGCGACCAAGCCGGCTGCGGCGGCAGCGAGCAGCAATTGTCGTCGTTTCATGGTCATTCGGCGCCTCGGTGGCTCGATCCCCCTCGTTGCCAAGCTCGGTATCGACCGTCGCTCAGGATGCTGTCTGCAGGCAGCTGGTGCAACTCGACAGGTCCTTTGGGCACGTAATCGGCGGCTAGCAGCTGGGCCAAGTCGAAGCGAACGAAGCGTCCAGCTGCATGCGGACCCTCGCTCACCCAGAGCTTCCGCGCCGTGGTGTCCATGACCACGCTGTGGGTAGCGATGAGCGCATCGATGGCGCTGCGATGTCCCAGCGGTAGCTCGATCGCGCCCGCGCCGCGCTTGTCCCGAAGGATGTCCACGGCATGTTGGACGGACAAACCAGGGCGCAGATTCTGTGCGATTTCATCCAGCCGCTTGCGCCGAGGCACCGTGGACGTCACCCGCATGACTTCGAGGTTCTTGGCGTTGCTCGCGTGCGGGCCTTCGAAATGATTGGTCAAAGGCAAGGTTCCCCGCTGGTGGCGACGGACGAACGGTGGCTCACCAGGTACCCGCTCGACCACTACTGCGGCGCCTGAAGCATCTGCCATCAGCAACATGTGTGAGACCATCGCTGGGTAGCTGGGCAACAGGCTCAGCGCTTTCGGTACGCTCTGCGCCGAAGCGAGCAACTCACGCACGGTCTGGGCAACCGGTGCACCCTCCGGACGGGGCTCGCCGGCTCTGGCGCCGTGCACCACGATGGCTAGCCCGGCAGCGTTCATGCCCGTAGCGGCACCCACGAAACCTGGCCACGACACGGTGGCGTAGGCAATCCGCCCTGGCTCGAGCACCAGGAAGACAGCCTTCTCGTCATCGAGCACCTGCGGGCCTTCGAAGTCGAAGTTCCGCGCCAACAAGGTGCGGCCCCCCGCGGTCAGCTCCGGGCCTAGAACGATGCTGCTGCAACCCACCAAAGGAGATCGCTCGAAGGACAGCATGATGTCGTAGAGCGAGTGCAAGAACACGAAGCGTTGGTAGGTGCCCATCAAGCCCGTGAACGGATCGGGCGAAAAGGCCAGCGCTTGGGCGGCGATTTCGCGTCGATATCTCTCGCCCATCGCTCGATCCAGCTGGCGGAAGCGCACCCGCGCCATGTCCACGATGAGCAAGCGGCCCAGCGCCCACGGCACGTAGTGGGCGAATTGCTCATGCATTTCCCGCTCGATGGCAATCTGCGCGTCGTAGAGCAAGCGCACCTGCGCGTAGCCACTCGTCGCTGCGTCGCCGACCAGCCGCACCTCGCGGATCTTGCCCCGCTTGCGTGCGTAGGAGCCAAGGAGCACGCGACGCGCCGGATCGTCGTCTGCAGGCGCCGGCTGCGCGTTCGGGACTTGCACGACCGGCGGCGTCATCCGCGTGCAAGAAAGCACCAGCACGTGGGCCAGTAGCGGTAGCGTCATCAATACGACGAACACTTTGAACTTGTTCAGATGGCGCACAGCAAAATGGCGCCACCCACTCGGCCGCGGCTCCGTCGCGCCGTCGCCACGTCGCGGCCGGCTCATTCTCCGTCTTCCGCGCCCGCCACTGGTGCGGGTCGGGCGAGCGTGCCGAGCTTGCGTCGCAGCCAGCTCGCCCGCGTGCCCGCCACGGTCGCCAGCACCCGAAAGACGATACGCGTGGGGTCTCGAACCGAGTCGAAGTGGCTGACACGCTCGTCCTCGGGCGGGTAGATCACCTCGATCGGCAAGTGCACCAGCGGCACGCCCTCCGCCACGGCGCGGATGAGAATCTCAGCCTCGTAGCCGTAGCCCAGGGCCCGGCCACCGAGCGCCAAAGTGCTGCGCAGTGGATATCGCCGCAAGCCGCATTGGGTATCGAGCAAGCGTTGCCCAGTAAAAGCCGACAGCACGAGATTGGAAAACTGGTTGGACAGCTGGTTGGCGCGCGGTGCGCCTGCAGCCATCAGATCCCTGACGCCGATGAGCAAGGTGGCAGGATTGTCATTGCTTCGATGCAGGCGCAGCGCTTCGGCTGGTGGGTGCTGGCCATCTGCGTCCACTGTGACCGCCACGTCGAAGCCTCGGCGCCGCGCCTCGCTCATGCCCGTGCGTAGCGCTGCGCCCTTGCCCAGATTGGTCGGGTGGCGAAGCACCGAGGCCCCGGCACGCTCGGCGACCTCGGCAGTGCGATCGGTCGAACCGTCATCAACGACCAGGATCGCTCCGGCGTCGGGCCAAATTCGCACCAACTCGGTGACGACTGGCTCGATCATCGGTTCGGCTTGGTAAGCCGGTACGATTGCAGCTGCTCGCATGGGTGGGAAAGGTGGGTAGCATACGCAGCAGCATGCGGCAGCCCGTCAGCAGCTTTTCTGCCAGCTCTCGTTGAGGACGCGTACAAAAACATGGCCGACCGCAACACCGCGGCGCGCTGGGCCATCTCGCCTCACTCGCTCCGCAAACAGAATGCCGCGCGGGACCAGCAATTCATGACACCTACAGAGCGAGTCTGATAGCTTGGTCTCAGCGCGTTGGGCAACGCGCAATTTGGGGAGGATCGCTCTTGTGCGTGGGTTCGTGGCAATTGTAGCGACGGGTGCTGTCTTCATGGTAGGCGCCTGCGCGACCGGGCAAACTCCGGAAGATCTAGCCGCAACGAGCTGCCCTTCCTACCTGACGGACTGCTCAGGAATGTGCGTGCAAACAGGACTCGATCCGTTTCACTGCGGTGGGTGCGGCAACGCCTGCGAAGCCGACGAGGTCTGCTCCTTGGGGCAGTGTGGTACGGACTGCACTGGTGGCAGCGTCAATTGCTCCGGGTTGTGCGTCGACCTCCAAACGGACCCGAGCAACTGCGGAGATTGCGCGGCGGCGTGCGGGTCGGGTGAGCTGTGCTCCGATGGCGCCTGCGGCTCCGAATGTGGTGGTGCTACGGAGAAGTGCGACGGGCTCTGCGTAGACATCCAGACCGACCCGACAAGGTGCGGCGACTGCGAGACGTCCTGCGCCAACGGAGAGATCTGCATCGACGGACAATGCGCTTTGTATTGCGTTGGCGGCACGACCAACTGCAACGACATCTGCACGAACACCAACCTGGACCCCGCCAATTGCGGCGCCTGCGACGTGGCTTGCATCGATGGTGAGGTGTGCTCGATGGGCAGCTGTAGCTTGTCCTGCGTGGGAGGCACGACCGAGTGCGGCGGCGTATGTGTCGATACCGCCATCGACTCCAATCACTGTGGCGTGTGCAACAAGGCTTGTCTCAATGGCGAGATCTGCACGAATGGCAGCTGCGGCTTGGTCTGCGCAGGTGGCACCACCAACTGTGGTGGCTATTGCGTAAATACCGCCAACGACTCCAACCACTGCGGAGCGTGTAACAACGCCTGTCCCCAAGGCGAGGTCTGCTCAGCTAGCAGCTGTGGCCTGTCCTGTGTTGGAGGCACGAGCAACTGCGGAGGCGTCTGCGTCGACACCACCTACGATCCGGCCAACTGTGGGGCCTGCAACCAAATCTGCGCTTCCAACCAGGCTTGCGTCAAAAGCGCTTGCGTCCCGCTGCAGCTGACCTACTGCAACTCCTTCAACCTTTCCGGATTCACCTGTCCCACCAACGCGACCCAATTCTGCGATGCCAAGCCGATCTCAGCGACCGATGCGGCGCAAGCCAAGGCCGCCTGTGAGACCTGCTACGGGACACCCTGTTACATCGAGACGGCCGATTGCGCTGGCTCTGGCTACGGGCCCAACCCAAAGGGCTCGTACGTTTGTGGTGACGCCTACTTCGGTTACCAGTCCGGTTGCAGTGGTGTGGCAGGTCGAATCTGGTCCATCTGCAGCTCCAACACGACCTACGGCATCTGGGCGCCCTGAGAAAACGGTCTCAGTCGCCCTCAGTCGCCGAGCGCCACGCCTTCGCGACGCGGATCGGCGCCGCCGTAGTAGATTGCTCCACGGCGGAGGATTGCGTGCAGGCCGCTGTTGAGGTCGCCGATTTTCACTTCGTGGCCGCGCGTGAGCAGCTCCGCTCCGATCCGCTTGGCCCAGTCTGCCGTCGCTGGCATCTGCTCGATCTCCGTCGCACCGTTGCGGTTGACGATATTGGGCGAGTCAATGGCGGTTTGGATATCGAGCTGGTGATCGAGCACCGCCACCAAGGTGCGTGCCACATAGGCGATGATGCGGCTGCCGCCGGGTGAGCCAACAGCCATCACGAGGTGTTTTCCGTCGGCGCTGAGCACCACCATCGGCGCCATCGAGCTGCGTGGCCGTTTGCCAGGCTCGACGCTGTTGGCAACGGCCCGGCCGTGTTGTTGCGCCACGAAGGAAAAGTCCGTCAGCTGGTTGTTGAGCAAGAAGCCGTCCACCATCAAGCGCGACCCAAACGCATTTTCGATGCTGGCGGTCATCGACACGCTGTTGCCTGCTTCGTCGACGGCCACCAGATGACTTGTGGAAGGCAGCTCGATGGCGTGGCCGGCTGCCCATTGGCTGCTGTTCTTGGCGACTTCGAGTTGGCCCGCGCTTGCCTTGCCCATGGCGCGAACGGGATCGACGAGCTTGGCGCGCTGTTGCAGATAGGATGCGTCGAGCAGTGCGTCGACCGGTACCTTCACAAAGGCGGGATCGGCCACATAACGGCCACGGTCGGCGTAAGCAAGCCGGCCGGCCTCAGCAAACAGATGGATGGCCTGAGCCGAGCGAGGCTGCAGCGCTGCCATGTCGAAGTGGCTGAGGATCCCCATGATCTGCAGTGTCGTAATCCCACCACTGGTCGGTGGCGGCATGCCACACAAACGCCATCGTTTGCGATAATCGCGGCACACCGGCTTGCGCAACGCTGCCTGGTAGCCAGCCATGTCGGCCTCGCTCAAGCGGCCAGGATTTCGCGCTGCAGAAACAGCAGCGACGATACGCTTGGCGATCGCCCCCTGGTAGAAGGCGTCGGCGCCGCCATCGGCGACGGTTTGCAGCACCTGAGCGAGCTGCGGGTTTTTCAGGATGGTTCCAACGGGCTTGGCCGATCCGTCCGCTCGATAGAAGTAAGCACGGGCACCGGCCATCGTGGCCAGATGCTTGTCGGCAACGACCAACTTGTGAAGCCGCGGCGAAACCGCGAAGCCCTTGCGAGCCAGTGCGATCGCCGGCGCGAAGAGGCGTTTCCAAGGCAGCTTGCCATGGTGGCGATGAGCTAGCTCGAGTGCGCGCAGCTCGCCGGGCACCCCTACCGACAGGCCCCCGACGACCGCGTCATAGAAGGCGAGCGGCTTGTTGTTGGCGTCTAGAAACATGTCTGGGGCGGCAGCGGCCGGCGCTGTTTCCCGTCCGTCGTAGGCGCTCAACTCAGCGCCGTCGGCTTTGAAGTGCAGCATGAACATGCCGCCGCCGATGCCCGAGGATTGCGGCTCGACCAGCGTGAGCATGACGGCCATCGCCACGGCGGCGTCCACCGCGCTGCCTCCCGCCCGTAGGATCTCCAAGCCCGCTCGAGCGGCATGAGGATTGGCAGCCGCAACCATGTGGCGGCGAGCCTGTACCGAGCTGAGCTCACGAAACCCAGTGGCGGCCTCGGGAGCAATGTCTTCCTTGTCGCCAGCTGTCGGAGCCGCAGCTGGCGGACAGCACGCCGACAGCCCCAGCATAACCGTCAGCACCCAACCTGCAATCCGCATGCGCCCAGCCTAGCTCGCCTGAGATGTGGCTGCACACGCCCGCGCATTGGGCGCCCGACGCCCACCACCTCTCCTACGCCTACCCAGTCGGCGTGAGCTTTCAGCACATCAAACGTCGTGGTGCTACCGAAGTAGCTGTCAGTCAATCTCCACGTAGAAGTAGGTACATTTGCCGCTCGCCTTGCTGACGCGCACCGTGGTGTAAAGACCCAGAGGCCCACGGCCGGTGAAGGAGTACTCCTCGACCTCACGCCTGATGCTGCTGTCGGAGTCGTAAGCATCGGTGCCGAAGCCATCGATACCCTCCATGATCCCGGCTGCGACAGCGTCTTTCCATGTCTTGATGTTCTCCAGCTGCGACTTCCAGTCCTTCTTGTGCATGCGCACTTCTTTGATGAAGGTGATCAGACCATCTCGCGCGATCTCGAGCGCTTCTTTGCTGCTCAGCGTGCCGGCGGGATCGCGGGTGATTCGAAAACGGGAGATGGCGTTGTTTTCGTTGCCGATGAATCTGCCGCCGTAGCCTTCGGGAACCATCTTGCTGACGTTCCACATTGCGAAGGAGGTCTGGTTTTTGGAGATATACAGCTCGTGGTCGTCAAACCCCATCGTCAGTCCAGCTCCGTAGCTCGCCTTGGAGTGATCGAGGGTGACTGAGCCATCGTCCTGGCTCACATTCAAATCCGAATGCACGTTGCTGAAGCTGAAGGTCACCCCGATGGGTTTGTAGGTTGCGTTGGGATCCCAAAAACCGAAGAGCTCGGCGCAGCTGTAGAGCTGCCACATGGTCTTGACGCCAATCCTCGATATGGCGTCGACCTCAGCCTCACTGTGGAACAGGTCGTCGTCCGTCGTGCCGGCGACTCCGTCCGGTCCGTCGCGGTGGGCGATGAGGTTGCCGGCCGCATCCGAGCGTAGCGCGCAGTCGATATCCAAGCGCTCAAACGAAGTGCTCTTGTCGTTGAGGAAGCTCACCAGCGCGACTTGCTTGGCGGTTGGCATGTAGCCATAGCTGTCCGCGCACTCGATGAGCTGCGCGAGCGTCTTGGCGCCGACTCTGGGCACCCCGTCGAGCTCGGCCACGCTGTCGAACAAGTTGTCATCGGCGGTGCCGGCAACACCGTCGAAACCGTCCCGAACGGTCAAGATGTTCTTCGCGCCATCGCTGCGCAGGGCGCAGTCCACATCGAGCACCTCGAGGGTAGCCACCTGTTGGTCGTTGACGAAGGCCAGTACCGCAACATCCTCGGCGGTTTGGATTTGCTCGGCGGATTGGCCGACTAACGACTCGGAGCGAAGGTCCCGCTCGCTTCCGGCTGAGCTGCAACCCACCGCGAGAAAGGTTCCAACCGCGGCTAGGAAGATCTTGGTCAAGTTGCTCTTGGTCAGGTTTGCCATGATTGCCTCAGTCCTTGTCAGCCACGCTTGGCCGTCGCAAAAGACATGCCGGAGCGGACGAAGCTCTCCTTCGACGGATAACAACGACGTAGAAGGACGTGCCACTGCGCAATCGCAACTAGAGTTGCAAATATGCAACAGCGTATGAATTGGCAGCAGGAATATGCACCAAGAGCACTCGTCAACCGCGCGCCTGGGTGGCTAGAAGCCTCCTTCGATGCCTAGGCTCGGAATGGTAATGGGGCCGAGCTTCGTGCCGCCGAAGATCTCGGGATTGGCCGTCGCGTTGATCATCTCTGCGACCATCGACAGCCATCCGCTCTTGAAGATCTTCCATCTCTTCTCCACCCGGAAGTCCAACCGATAAAACGCAGGATCGCGTTCTGGTTGACTGGTTTCGGTGCCCCCTTCGAGCGCATCGTCTTCAGGGTCGTTGGGCGTACCGGAGTAGAGCGAGAAGCGAAATCCGGTTCGCCACCCTCGGCCGAGATCGTAGCCGACGGCAGCGTGCAAAACGTGAGGCCGGTCGAAGGTAGCGAGAAACCGTTCGTTCCCGACCGAGCGCGTGGCCCGCGAGAAGGTGTAGGCGACGAATCCGCCGAGTCGTTCGGAGAGCGAGCGACGCACATAGATTTCGAGCCCTTTGGCACTCCCGAGGCTGCGAGGGACCGTCGCGCCTTCCTCGAGGTTCTGCTGTCCGCCGAGCGAGTCGGTCATGTTGAGCTGCAGCGCGGCGAATCCCGTCAGCGATGCAGTGATCTTGCCCGGCAGGTTCACCTCCACGCCCGACGAGGCCTGGATTGAGCGCTGCAAGCCGCCACGCAGGCTCGCGACGGCTAGCCCCGGCGCGGGCACCACGAACGAGGGTGGTTGGTTGGCAACACCGATGGCATGGAGGATGCGCAGATCGTTTCGAGCGTGCACCACCATGGCGAGGCGTGGATCGGCAGTCGTCGCGTTTTCACCCTCCGAGAAATAGGTGTCTAGTCGAACCCCCGGCGTCAGCTCGAAGTTCTTGGACGGTTTCCACACCACATCGACCCAACCTGCCGCGGCGGTGTCGGCGCGGGGCGGGAACAAGTTGTTGAAGGTCTGGGTGAACGGTCGGTCCGGATCGGCCCACTTGAGCTCATCGGCGCTGTAGTTGTCGATCTGCATGTTGAAGCCAGCTCGAAGGGTGACTTCGTCCGACATGGGACGCGACAAGTGCACGCGCGAGCCCACCAACATGTTTTGCATGTTGCGCGTGTTGAACAAGCGCGTCTGATCGAATCCCCAGGTCACCGCCGCTCGCAGCGCGCCACCCCCTGACAGCCGCGCGTCGTAGCGTCCGTCTACACGATAGAACTCCGAGCCGAAGATCACCGTCTCGATCTCTTCGTTCGTTATGGGGACTACCTCCGTTTGCGACAGCAGGTCGTAGGCACCAAACGCGAACAGCGATACGTGCTGGTGCTCGCTGATGTCGTAGGTCACGCGCGCCTGGTAGTCGCGGTAGTCGAGTGTGATCTCCGGGGCGATCAGCGAGAACAGCGCAGCGGTGTAGGAGTAACGTCCGCCGAGCAGCACAGTGCCGCGGCCGTCGGCGAAGCCACCCTCCACAAGCGCTCCGGCGTCGACGAGGCGGATGCTGCCTTCGCCGTGCCAGTCGGCGCGTGGCTCGGACGTCTCGGCGGACACGATTCCGCCAGCGTAGCGACCGAGGCGAGCAGGGTAGCCGCCGGCGTGCAAATCGACTCGTTCGACAATCGCCGGGTGCACGACGGAGGGACCTGCGGCTGCGTGAAAAAGATAGGGCACGCGCACGCCGTCGAGGAAGTAGCCGATGTTGCCAGGGGGCGCTCCGCGCAAGTAGAAGAAGGGCAGGCCCGAGACGACCGGCGTGACGCCGGGCAACACCTCGATGGCGCGGAACGGATCGCCGAACGCACCGGGAAGCTGGCGCACCTCGGCGCGCGTCAGTGACGAGACCGATGGCGGGTGATTGTCCCGGTGCCCCGGCACGACGACGTCGATTGCTCCCTTGTTGGGAGCCACCGGGGTGGGAGGCTGTTCCGCTGGGGGTGCTTGCTCCGCTGGGGGTGCAGGCGGTGGCGTTGGTGGCTTCGGATCTACGAACGACACGCCGAAACGGATCTTCGCGACGATTGGCTTGCTGTTGCGCGTGGCTGGGAAAAACCGCCAGGTCGCGCTGGCTTGTCGCGCGGCGCTTGCAAAGGGCTCCTGTCCGCTGTCGACCTCAGCTGAGCGCACCGAGCCATCGGCGTCGACGACGAGCACGAGAATGACCTGCGCGTCGCCCTGGGCGTTCTCGGGGTAGGGGACGTCGCCGGCGCGCTCGGCTTGGGGCGGCACCACTCGAGGCGGCAGCGCCCAGCTCGTCGAGGTCCACGCCAGCAGGACCAGCAAGAGGATGATGACGCGGTCGAGCACTAGAACCGGAGCCTCAGCGTGGCGCCCAGTCCAGGGCCGTGTGGCGCGATCGATAACGTTGTCCTTGAGGCTTTGGTGGGCTGCGTTCGCTCTTGTCGCGATTGTCTTGGCTCGTCGAGCACGAACAGCGTTCCGCCGGCCAAGGATAAGCCGAGTCCAATCCCGGCGGTCATTGCGGACACGACACGAAGGTCATCGCTGGCCGCCAGCACACGCTGCTCTTCTTGTGGATCGAATGTATCGTCTGCGTCAGCAGCTTTGACCGTAGCCAGCACGCCAAACACGATGCCGCTTGCGATGGCTGCCCCGCCACCAGCGAGGAGAACGCTCGCGCCGATGCGCTGCCTGGTCACGGCCAAGCTCACGTCGAGCTCGTGCGTGACGCCGCGCTCGAGCTTCAGCGCTTCGCTGTGGGGCTCGTGTCCATTGAGCAAGACAGCAATGGTCCGCGTGCCCGGCTCGGCTTCGATGGCTTCTTCGAGAGGCGCGACGCCAACGAAGCGGCCATCGACATGAACTGCGGCTCCGACCGAGGTCGTCACCTTCAGCCTCGCCGGCTCCGGCTTCAGAGCCACCTGTACGATGTGGACGCTGCCCTTTTTTGCCGTCAGTTGCTGCGTTCTGTTTTGGTAACCCGCGGCGCTCACGACGAGGATGTGCACGCCTGGTGTGATGGTCGAGAGCAAGGGCAGCTTCTGCGGCTGCCCGCCATCGATGACGACCTGTCCGCCGAGCACGGACGCAGTGACCGACAGTCGCGTTGCTATTCGTTCGGCTGCCGCCGCTTTGGCCATCGCTCTTGGATCGGTCTTCGGATCGATTGCCTCGAGGTTGGAGACAGCGCGGCGAGCAGCCGAGCTGTCGGCTCCTTGCGGGGCCGAGTCGAGGTACGCCTGATAGTGGTTGAGCGCTTGCAAGCGATCATAGGCCGCGCGCTTCACCAAGAAGCGCTGGCGATAGGCCTCGGCGATCTCGAACAACAGCTGCGCCGTCGGCGCCAACAGTCGGGCTTGCTTGAGCGCGTGGATCGCAAAACCGTATTTGCCAAGTCGGCTCGCGCGCTGCGCGGATGAAATGAGCTCAGCAGTATTGTCTTGCGCGGCCCTGCTGACGGAAGTTTGCCACCCGACACAGAGGAACAGCAAAAGAAGCAGGACCCGATGGCAACGGTGCATGGCTAGCTAGCCCCAACCCGACAAACCGAAGTCGAAGTCGAATCCATGCTCGCACTCTCCTGCGCCTGCGAACGCGGCCACCCGTGAGGAGAGAATGTTGTAGATGAGATTCCCGAGCGTCGTGGCGCCGCCGAACAGTTCCTCGATCTGTTCGATCGGAACCTCGGGATACTCGTTCTGGATCTCCTTGGCGATGTCATCGACCTTCACGTCCACCTTGGCGAGCTCTTCGAGATCGATGACGCCGTCGCTGTTCGCGTCCGCTGCTGCGAAACGGTCGAACTCGATCGGCGCCTCCAGTGATGGTGTGAGCCGGAAAAGCTCTTGGGGTCGAATGACCAATTCGCGCACCAGTGCGTTGCCTGTTTGCAGATCGACGCTGTTGACGACCTCGTTGCTCGAGGGCGCATAACACCTGCTGATCCTGTGCTTGGCGCGGATGAGCCAAAGGAACTGCTTGGTCACACCTTCGCGTTTTGCGCTGCCTTTGATGAGCAACGATGCCCGCTCGGCTTCTTCTACGAACCCGTCCACGCTCTCGATGCGCATGATCTCACGGTCGGTTTCGGTGGTGCCGGCCATGAGGATTGCTCTGCGCCCAGGATGACGCATTCTGAATACGATGTTGCAAATGCCAAGCCCGTAATGCAGCGCGACCTTGGAGGTGGGAGCGACCGCAAAGTCGTACAGACGGGTGTAGGACGAGCGCGAATAGTCGATGCAGTCGTCGCCCTCGAGACCCATGTTGCCGAGCGCTGTGACGAACCGGTCGAATGAGATCTGCCAGCCGTCGTCGGTTACAAAACCATCGGCAGCCGCGTCGCTGCGCTGCACGTTTACGAGCAGCTGGCCCGGCTCGGGCCGCTCGTCACCGGGCAGACAGCCCGATGTAGCTGCGGCGAAGAGCAAGATGGCGGCGAGCCTTTTCATCAGCCGCTCAGCTGCCTGAGGACCAGTTGAGGGTGATGGGCGTGGCGCTCGGGGTGCCTCCGGTTTTTGCATCGCCCCAGCACTCGATGGCACCATCTGTCTTCTTGACACAGGTCGTGTTGCCGCCGGCCCAAACCTCCGCCACGTTCGCCATCACCGGCGTCAGATCGTACAAGAAGGTCGACATGCCAGTTCCGCATTGGCCCTGACTGCATCCGCCCATGCACTCAGCTTGTCCGTCGTGCAGCACGCAGTAGTGATTCTTGCCCACCGCAGGGCCTGTCACCTCTGATGTCCCGTAGGGGGTGGGGCTCAGTAGCCATGAGGACGAGCCCCAACATCGACTCTCGCCGGGCACCGTTCGATTGACCACACAAGTGACCATCGAACCACCTGCGATGTCCGCATCGCTCGTCACCGTGAGACCGGCAACAACGGCTGGGTTGACCTGCTTTTCGCCTCCCACCATGTTTCCGCAGTTCTCATTTTCTCCCGCGCAAAAAACCGCATTGCTCGTTGTGGTGGCGCATATTGCGTTGTCGCCGACGGCAACGCGCAGCGCGTCCTTGATTCCAATTGGCGCAGCCAATGGCGACCCGCCATCGCGAGTCGGATTGAACTCGTAGTCACCATCTGAGCCTTCGTCGCCGAGCCCGTAGCCCATGCAAACGACGTCGGAGCTCACGATGTAACAGAGGGCGTCGCTGCCAACGTCGAAGTCACCGACCCCAGCGGCTATCTGCGTCGGCTGCAGCCACTGGTGGCTGTCATCCTGCATGTCGTTGTGGATCGTCATCTTGCCCCAGCACCACAAGCTGTCGTCCGCTCGTCTGGCGCAGCTGACTTGAGCCCCCACCGCGATCTGCTCGGCGTCGATGACGGTCATCACCTCCACGGGGATTGTGGCAGCGCTGCCTTGTGTTCCGTTGCCGAGCTGTCCCACGTCGTTTTCACCCCAACAGCGTACGGTGCCGTCTGCGATCAGCGCGCAGTGATGGTCGCTCCCCAGGGCCATCTGCGTGACTGCTTGGCATTTGCCCGAGCTGCATACGGGCGTCCCGCCGGTGCAGGCTTCGGGGGCCTTCTTCCACTGGCCTTCGGCGGAGCAGACTTCGACGGTGTTGCCGTCACAGCGACCTTGCTCGTAGATGCATACCCCGCAGTGACCTTGACCCGAGCAGATCCCCAGCCCCTGATCGCACGGCTCACCACCAGCTTTGTACAGCGTGACGCACTTGTCGTTTTGGCAGTCGAAGCTCTCATCGCACTCGCCCAAGTCGCCACTGCAGTCCGCTGGCGTGGAGCATTCCGCTGGCGCGGCCCCTCCGCCACCGGCGCTGTTTCCGCCCGTACCAGCGGGGCGCTCACAATTGGCCAAGTCCTCGCAGGTGAAGCTCTTGCAATTCGATGTGGTGGCCAGTGCGACCAGGGCCGCGCCTGCCAGCGCCAACGCAACTTCGGCTTTCATGATGGTGCCTCGGGAACTTGCCGGCGACATGTGACAAAGAACAGCGCCGCGCCGAAACGAACATACCTTGCCACAGCTCAGCGCTGCAACGAGGCGCCTCGCTTCGCTGTCTGGTCCTCATCAGTGCGACGAGTTAGTATCGGCAGCCCACCTACTGTTTGCCAACGCAAGAATGTCTCGCTTTCGCCATTTTGCTTCGATGCTCGCGCTGGCCGCGTTGACCATGGCGACGGCCAGCTCTGCCCAAACCAAAAGCAAGCCGCGTCCGGTAGGTGGCACCAAGCTCTCAGCTCCCGCAAATCCAGACGATCCTGATGCCTGGTTCAAGCTTGGCAAGCGACGCCTCGACGCTGGTGACAAGGCGGGGGCACTCGACGCATATCTGAAGAGCTTCGAGCTGCGTCCCGCTTTCGACAACGCTGGTAACGGCGGCCAACACGCCAACGCCCTCGGCCAGCACGACATCGCCTGTCGGCTGCTCGCTTTTAGTCTCTCCAACTTGCCGGCGAGCATGCCGGGAAAGAAACGAAAACGTGCCCAGAAGCGCTTGGAGCAAATGCTCGAGGACAGCCTCAAGCACGTTGGACGGGTGCGACTCGAGACCCGTGACGGTGCCGAGATCACAGTCGACGGCAAAGCAGCTGGCCGCTGGCCACTCGATCCGCCCTACCTCTGCCTTTGGCCGGGAAAGCGCACCGTGGAGGCCAAGCTTGCGGGCTTCTCGCCGGCCAACAAGACGCTGAGTGTCGAGATTGGCCCACCAGTGACCGTCGCGCTGCCCATGAAGGCCGAGAGGACCAACGCTGACGGTCCCGACAAGACCAAAGAAGGTCAATCGGAGGGTCCCAACCTTGGTCTGGTCATCGGTGGAGCTGCTCTGAGCGTTGCCGCCATCGGAGCAGGCGTCGGCCTGATGGTCGCGGCTGGCGGTGCGGGCTCCGATCGCGAGGAGCTGGTCGCGCAGCTCGGCAACACCTCTGCCTGTGCGCCGGGGGGAAGCGTGCCGGCATCTTGCGATGAGATCGCGAGCCTGTCCGACGACGAGCAGATCTTCGGTGGCGTTGGGATTGGTCTATTGGTAACGGGCGGCGTCGTAGCAGCCGCAGCCCTCACCTACGCCCTATGGCCTCGCGGCTCATCGGAGCAAGAGGCAGCTACCGCCATTCGAATCTTCCCTCACGCCTCGCCGAGCGACGCTGGCTTGCTGCTAACCGGTTCGTTCTGACCCATTGTTGCCGTTGCGAGCGATGGGGAGGTAAACGACGAAACAAGTTTCGTCATCTGGTTGCAGCTCGAGCGTACCGCCCAAGCGCGCGATGATATCGCGCGAGAGGGCCAGCCCGAGACCGGTCCCTGAGCCAGCCTCCTTGGTGGTGAAGAACGGCTCGAATATCCGTGCTCGAAGATCCGGAGGAATCGGTGTTCCATTGTTGCGGATCAGGTAGTCCACCCCATTTGAGTGGCGACGCAGCTCCACATCGACGCGTCGCGATGAGCGGCGTGGGAGCGCCACTAATGCGTCCCGTGCGTTTGCCAACAGATTGACGAACACCTGTTGGGTGAACGATTCGTCGATCATCACGTCGGGCAATCCGTCTGGTGCCACCACCGCGTAGCGGATGCCAACCGATTCGAATTGGTGTTTGAACAAGGCCAGCGCAGCGTCGAGCGGCACGCGCGCTTTGGTGGGCCTGAGCGCGAAGGAGTCGTCTCGGCTGAAGCGCGTCAGGTTGTCGATGATCGACTTCATCCGCGTGGCGCCGTGCACAATGGACTGAACGAATTCTCGTTGGGCAGTTTGGAGCGGCGCATGTCTCGCTGTTTGCAAGACGGAGGCGTATCCCATGATCATCGTCAATGGCTGATTCAGCTCGTGAGCGAGCATGGCGCTGAGCTCGCCTAGTGCCGCCAGTTTTCCAATGTGACGAAGGCGATGCTGGGTTTCGGAAAGTACCTGGTTGGCGGCCTCGAGCTCGCGCTGTCGGGCGACCAGCTCCTTGCTGTGCGCGTCGAGGGCGGTGAGCTGTCGCTCGGATTCTTGGAGCCGAGCCGCGAGCTCTTCGATGGTCAGATTGACCACGAAGGCAAGCTTGTCGACCGCAGAGCCGTCGTCGCTGCGCGCAACGCGCGCCTGAAGGTCACCGCCACCAAAACGAACCAAAACCTCGGCCATCCGCTCGATGTCATCGGCTTTGGAGTCGTTGTCCTTCATGGGCGTGGGGCGGTTCCTGGCTGCTCCACGTGCATCTGACTACCCGTTGGCGTTCGAGGCAAGGGGCACTTTCTCGCGGCCCAACTAATTCTCGCGTGTCCTGGCCTTGAGCAGCGTGTAGGTTGACAAAGGGGGGGGGAGCAGCGATGGATATCGACGTGAGCCGATGGGAAGTGGCGGTCCAGCTTCCGCATGGTCGCATCTACCGGATACAACCAGGAATTGTAGCCGGCCTGCCAGACCAAGGGGTCGTGGAGACGCCTGACCTGTCCAAATTGGTTTACGAAGGCTACACCCAGTGCGCGGACGAGGCGGGTCACCCCATTGCCATCGTCGTGTTGGTGGATCGGTTGGGCAGCCAGACCCCAGAGGTTCGGGAGTACTGGCAACAGGTGATGAAGCCCGACGTGCTGTGTTGCGCTGCCCTGGTGAGCAGCTCTTTCTTCGCCCGCGCAATCAGCTCTTTCTTCATCGGGCTTCGCAAACCCATCGTACCCACCCGCATGTTCAAAACCCTGGACGACGCGCTCGAGTGGTCGAACCGACAGCTGGATGCCGTGCGCAGCCCCCGCCCCCGTGAAGCGCAGGCCGAGTCGCGAACGTCGCAGCCCCCTCAGTAGACCTTCGGGCCTGCGGGCGCGGGCAGCAAGAACCTACTTCTTGTCGTCGAGGACGCAGATTTCTTTGCAGGCCAAGGGCTCTTCCTTGTCGCCCTTGTCCATTGCCTTCTTCTCGCCGTCCTTTTCGTCGTCCTTGAAGCAGGCCTTCTTGCAGAAGCCCTCGTCGTAGCCCTTCTCGAAGCAATCTGCCTGCCGGGCGCGAGCTGCACCTGCGGCAAAGGCACTTACTGCAAGTGCGACGGCGATGGCTGCACCTAGATAGAGCTCATCGGGAGGCCAGACCTACGGCTTGACGATGGGCGCTCGGGCGCACAACCTCGAGACCGAGCTCTTGGAAAGAATGATGCATCGTATTGCCCTTCTGTTCATCGTTGCCGGTTGCAGCAATGCGCCTCACCCGTCGGCGGCCGGTCCGGCGCCCCAACCTGCCGCTTCGCCGACGAGCGCTTCTTCGACGCCTGCTGCCTCAGCCATCGCTCTCGCTACCGCAACGGCCACGGTCACCGCCACCGCAACGGCTAGCGCCACCGCCACGCTAGCGCCACGGCCGAGCGTCACGTTGGTACCTCAAAAGCCGCCTCCTCCGGGACCAGTGCCCAAGGGAATGGTCGTGGTTCCCGAGGGGGGCTTTTGGATGGGGTGCAACCGCGAAGAGCACCACGACTGTTTGCCCCTTTTTGGGCTCAGGCCGCGTCACGCGGTCACGCTGAGCGCCTTCTACATCGACAAGCTAGAGGTGACGGTGGTGCAGTATCGCGCTTGTGTGAACGCCAAACGCTGCACCGTGCCGGACATGGAGAGCTCCTATGGGCTGTCGCCAACAATGCCGCGCCACTTGAACTGGGGGATCAAGGGCCGCGACAAGATGCCAGTCAACGGGGTGAGCTGGCACCAGGCGAAGGCGTACTGCGCGTTCGTGGGCAAACGACTACCGACAGAAGCGGAGTGGGAGAAAGCGGCACGCGGTGTGGACAAGCGTACGTACACCTGGGGTGAGGACCAGCCTGAACGACAAGCTTGTTGGAATCGCAATGACAAGTCCCCAGGCACGTGTGAGGTTGGCAGTCGTCCCCAGGATGAGTCCCCCTTCGGCGTGCGCGACATGAACGGTAACGTCAGCGAGTGGCTGAGCGACTGGTATGTGAAGGACTACTACGCCCGCTCTCCGGAGCGCGATCCACAAGGACCGGATAATGGCGAGCGGCGCTGCGTTCGCGGTGGTAGCTATTCCGAGGATGCGCGAATGGCCATGCCGCTGTTCATTCGACACGGCAATCGACCGGACGCTGACCCAAGCTTCGCTGGGATCCGCTGCGCCAAGTCGGTTGGCAAATAGGGGCCACGCTGCTGACGCAAACAGCAACAGGTTGTGTGAACAATTCGGGCTAAGCTGGTTGCCTGAGCACGATGAAAGGGCCGCCAAAGAAGATTGTTTGGGCCGTCGCCATGGTTGCGACGCTAGGCGTGGCAGGCGCGCTCGCGTGGACTCTTTCGAAGCCTAGTGCGCCGTCCGCACCGTCGCGACCGCCACCCTTGCCGCACCCGCTTGCTCATCCGTTGCCACACCCAGCGGTGCAAGCCAGCGCAGCCCACTGGCCCACACGCTCCCCAAACGCGAAGCACGACCACGCGGGCGGTGACGACCGCGCCCGGCGATCGGTTCGCCGCGCACTGCAGCGGGCCAACGAAGATCCTTTTTCGCTGGTGGCCAATGCGGTGTCGTTCATCCTGCAAGACGTAGCTACAGAAGAGGCCGGCGCCGCCGAACGCAAAGAGCTGGAGGGCCGTCTGCTGCTCGTGCTGACGCGGGCCGGCTGGGGCGATGTGGATGCGCGCCGCCGAGCTGCCTCCACAGCTATCGCCACCATCCTGAAGCGCGCCGCCAACCAACCCAACACCAAGCTCGACCGCGCCCGAGGCCGGGCGATCAAGGCTTTGGGCCACTCCATTGCCAGCGAGCTGCATCGAGAGTTGGTCACTGCCAGCGCGGGCCCAAATACCACCGACGGATCCACGCCGAGCGCGCCCACAAAACTGTCGTGGCGTTTGCTCGGCGGCTTCGCCCACAAGAAAGGACAGCCGCTGCCAGCTGCCGTGCGCGCCCTCGATGGAGCCGAAGTCGTCATCGAGGGCTACATGCTGACGCTGGCCGAGACCAACGACATCCGCACCTTCTTGCTGGTCGAATCACTCTGGGGTTGCTGTTTCGGCAAGCCACCCGACTTGCATCAAGGCATCCTCGTCCGACTCATCTCAGGCCCGCCGCTGGACTACCTCTTCACGCCCATCCAGGTAACTGGCCGCCTCGAGGTAGGCGAACAAACAAAGCACGACAGCCTACCCAGCGTCTATCGCATCGCCGCCTCCAAAGTAGAGCCCAGCTCATAGCGTGCTGAGCGAAAAGTGAGTAGGGAGTTGAGCCTGCCGGTTTGCGAGCGTGCTGGACGGAGGCTTGGCGCGAAGAATCGAACTTCCGACTCCATGACCCCCAGGCATGTGGGCTGCTGCTGCAAGTCGTGATTCTGGGTGGTTGAGTGCGGTCGAAGGCTACGCGCAAGCCGTCTGCGCACGTTTTGCCGGGACAGTCTTGTACCCGGTTTGTACCCGCCTCTCACGAACGTCGACTTGACGAACAATTACTTGAGAGTAATATTGCCTACAGGTCATGTCGTGGGAGGTTGAGTTCACTGACGAGTTCGAGGCGTGGTGGGTCGACCTCACCGAGTGCGCGCAGGATGCGATCGACCGATCGGTTCATCTTCTCGAAGCAAGAGGTCCAACGCTCCAGCATCCACACAGCTCCGGCATCAAAGGCTCCAAGCACGGCAACATGCGTGAGCTTCGCGTGCAAGTTGGTGGACAGCCGCACCGGATCTTCTACGCCTTCGACCCACGCCGAGCGGCCATCCTGCTTTTGGGCGGGAACAAGGTTGGAGACGACAACTTCTACGACCGGATGATCCCCGTCGCTGACCGCATCTACGACCAGCACATCAAAGAGCTTGAGCAAGAGCAGCGAGACAAAGGCAAGGAGAGCTGACGATGGCAAAGAAGTTCAAAGAGCTGCGGCGCAAGATGTCGCCCGAGCGTCGGCGTCGCAACAAGGCCGAGGCCGATCGCGGGCTGCTGGAGATGACGCTTCAAGAGCTACGCCAGGGTGTGGGGGACCTCAGCCAGGCTGATGTCGCCGCCGCGCTGGAGGTGACCCAAGGGTATGTCTCCAAGTTGGAGCGGCAGGACGACATGCTCGTGAGCAAGCTGTACGCCTACGTCGAAGCATTGGGTGGCGAGGTCGAGATCCGGGCGCGATTCCCCAACGAACCCGACGTGCAGGTCAAGCAGTTCCGCGAGATCGAAAAGCTGCGGAAGGTGTTGGCACCCAAGAAGAAGAAGCAGACCGCGTAGCGGTGAGGAACGAAACCACCCGCCCTCGTTTCGTCAACTCGAACCGAGCGTCACGGAAAAATGAAAGCCACCGTTTTCACGATGGCTTTCTCGGTCGGGGCGAGAAGATTCGAACTTCCGACTCCTTGACCCCCAGTCAAGTGCGCTAACCAGACTGCGCTACGCCCCGAGCCACCCGGGCTTGGGCTGCTGTTGGAGCCTTCGCACGAGCCCGCGCACGGTACTCCAAAATTGGTGGAATGCAAGTCGCTTCAGACGGCGGCATCACCAAAGGCAAGGTTGAGCTCATGGCTAGCCGGCGGGCAGCTACTACGCCGTCCCAGTCCGTTTTTCGGGGTCGACAGAGGCTTCTGAGGTCCATTTCCACGCTTCCTTTCTCTTCACATTGGGTCTCTACACATTGGGTCTCTTCATATTGGGGGGGGTCAGCTCACGCACTCGGGGTGGGTTGCGCAGTCGGTGCACACGCAGCCCTCGACGAAGGCGTCACAGAGGCCGTCGTCGACGCAGTTCAGTGGGTCGGAGCAGTACGCGTCGGTGTCGCAGTCGGCGCAGACGCAGTCGTCATCGAGCGTGCAGCTGTTGTCGTTTACGCAGCCGACGCCTTCGCCGGGCTCGCCGGGCTCGCCGGGCTCGTCGGGCTCTTCTGGATCACCAGGATCGGAGGGGGCGCCACCGCTGCCCCCGCCCGGAGGATCGGTTGCGGTGTTCTGGTTGTTGGACTCGTCGGTGCTCGTCGCGCCAGTGCTCGCCTCGTTGCCGTTCTGTTGGCCGCTCGTGTCGCCAACTTGCTGATCGGCATCGCCGTCGTCGATATCGCGGCCGCGCTCCACAGAGCAGCCCACCCAAATGAGGCCCACGACCAGAATCGAACCCAACCACCCCAGCTTGCCCTTCTTCATGCTCTCACGCTCCTTCAGTGGTGCCGCACACCCCTGTGCACAGAGTGGGCCAATGTGCGAGCGCGTAGTCAGATGTGTGATTTCGGCCAGTTGCAGTCGAAGGCACCCGAATCTGCCCTGGGCAAAGGCAGTACCAGGTGGCAAACCGGCCACCCGGTCGGTTTTGTTTGTCTCCTAGCAAGGGCTTGTTGCGAGCAGTCGCGGTGGCGCCTAGGCCAGCGGGCCAGTTGGTGGCGGGCTGCCGCCCGGGCGCTCGGGAGACCTCGCCCGAAATCGCGCAGAGCTCCGATTGGCAAATGGCCTGAATCGATCTAGGGCCTGCTTCCTGTTGCTTTTCGGCTCGTGTGCGCCTTAAATTCGGCCCCGGGGAGTGAGCAAATTATGGCTGACATGGCGAAGGCGAACGACGACACAATTGATGCATTGGTTGAAGAAGTGAAGGCTCCGGCTGAGCCGATCACCGTCGACGCCAAGGAAGGCAAGAAAGAGAAGAAGCCCAAGAAAGACAAGAAGGGCAAAAGGAAAGACAAGAAGAAGAAGGACAAGCGCCTCAACGCCAAGGGCAAGCTCAAGCTCGACGTCTACGAAGAGGACCTCGCCTATCTGCAAACCGAGCTCGTCAAGCTGCAGTACTGGGTAAAGCACAAGGGCATGCGCATGGTTGCCTTGTTCGAAGGTCGCGACGCCGCTGGCAAGGGCGGCGCCATCAAGCGGATCAGCGAGTGTCTCAACCCCCGCGGCTGCCGCGTCGTCGCCCTAGGAACGCCGACCGAACGCGAGAAGACGCAGTGGTATTTCCAGCGCTACGTCGAGCATTTGCCTGCTGCAGGCGAGATCGTCCTGTTCGACCGCAGCTGGTACAACCGCGCTGGCGTCGAGCGCGTGATGGGCTTCTGCACCAAGGAGCAATACCGCGAGTTTTTGCGTTCCTGCCCCGAGTTCGAGCGCATGATTGTCCGCTCCGGCATCATTCTGCTCAAGTACTGGTTCAGCGTCAGCGACGCCGAGCAGGAGCGACGCTTCCGCTCACGTGCCGCCACACCCACCAAGCGTTGGAAGCTCAGCCCCATGGACCTCGAGTCCCGCTCCAAGTGGGTCGAATACTCCAAGGCCAAGGACGTGATGTTCGATCACACCGACATTCGGCAGGCCCCCTGGTACGTCGTCAACTCGGTCGACAAGAAGCGCGCGCGGCTCAACTGCATCTCGCACATGCTCAGCCAGGTCGATTACGAAGATGTGCTGCCCAAGGGCAAGGTCGAGTTCCCAACTCGGCAGGATTCAGACTACGAGCGTCCGCCCTTGGCCGAGCAGAATTTCGTACCGCAAGCTTATTGAAGCCGCATTTCGTCGGCCTAGGTTGAGCCGTCGCTGAGCCGTTCTGGAGGGGCTGGGCGTCAAACACCGTGCATGCTGGCTGTCGCCAGATGTGCGTTTGCCTGATGTCCTGTCTGCGCTCATGTAGCGGGGCAGCTGGCCCTTATTTGAGGGTCCGACTTTTCTGAGACCCAAGGAGTTGACGAATGCTGAAGCGAATCTTTGTGAGCGCCGTGGCGGTTGTGGCTGTTCTCGGTGCGGTAGCCTGCAGTGGCGCCAAGGCCCCAGCAGAAACCCCCAAGACTGACGATACGGCTGCCCCCGCCGCTGACACCGCTGCCCCCGCCGCTGACACCGCTGCCCCCGCTGCGGATACCGCAGCGCCCGCTGCAGACACCGCCGCCCCCGCTGCGGATACCGCTGCCCCCGCGGCCGGTCCGGCACCGGATCCCGCAGGCGAAGAAGGCGGCTGAGCCGCTTGCTCTGTTTGCCGGAAATTGTGCGGCTGCGGAGCATTCTTCTAAGCTCAAGGAGTTGGTTTTCTTTGAGCTGTCTTTTCTTTGCTGTGCAGACGGCTGTCTCGGGCCAGAGGGCTCGAGACGGTCTGCATGACCCGTAGCTAGTAAACGCTGTTGGAATCCAAGTGACTGATTTTCAAGGAGTTGTGAATATGCTGAAGCGAATGTCGTTGAGCCTCGTCGCAGCGGTGGCCCTACTTGGCGCCGTGGCCTGTGGCGGCGCGAAAGCTCCCGTTGAAGCACCCAAGGCCGACGATGCCACCAAGGCTGTCGAAGAAAAGGGTGACGACGCGGCCAAGGATGCCACTGACGCAACCAAGGACGAAGCCGAGGACGCGGCCACCGATGCGGCCAAGGACGCTACTGGTGAAGCCAAGCCGGCACCGCCTGCGGGCGAAGAAGGCGGCTGAGCAACTCTGAGTCCACGCGAAGGGTCGTTTTGCACTGGGTCGTTTTGCACTGGGTCGTTTTGCACTGGGTCGTTTTGCCTAGGCAAAGCGGCCCTTTCGCCGTTTGTCAGCAGGGCTTGCAAAGCCCAGCGGTGGCATCACAGGCCCAGTATTGACTGCGACGGGTAAGACTTCCACCGACAAACGCACACTTGAGCGCTACGGACCCTCTGGCATAGCGCCTGCTCTGTGCCGGAGCATGAAATCGATAGACAGCAGGGCGCGGGTGTTGCTGCTGAGCGCATTGGCCGTGGCAGCGTGCTCAGCCGGCAACTTGGTGAGCGAGCTCGACGACGAGGGCTACCAAGGGACCACTGGAACCACCGACTTCAACGTTGGAGGCTTTGACGGTCAGCAGAGCGGCCAGGGGGGGGCGGGCGGCTTCTGCGAGGCGGTGGCCGCTGAGGCGACCCCCAAGCTACAGGACGCCGACATCATCTTCGCGGTGGACTCATCGGGAAGCATGATGGAGGAGAGCTACTTCGTGCGCGATAGGATCAACGCCTTCTCGCAGCAGATCATCGCCAGCGGAATCGACGTCCGCGTCATCATGATTGCCGAGGCGATGGCGTTTGGCTGCATCGGATTGCTTTGTCCGCCCGGTATCTGTGTGGCGCCTCCTCTGGGCACCGGGATCTGTCCCAACGACGCCAAGCCACCCCACTACCACCACCCGTTATCGAAGGTACGCAGCCACAACGCTTTGACCGAGCTCGTTGAGACCTTTCCGTCCTACCAACAGACGCTCCGCCTCGACGCCAAGAAGTACTTGGTGATCATCACCGACGACAACGCCACAGCGCCGTTCATCGATGATGCAACCACTTTCATCAACGAGTGGATTGGGCTCGATCCCTCACGGCTCAACGGTTTCACTGCGCATGCAATCTACTGCTACGACAACGCAAATGGCTGCGCAGTCGCCGGCGATGTCTACAAAGACTTGGTCAACCAAACGGGCGGCATTCACGGCAACCTCGCGTTGCAAGACTTCCAACCGATCTTCGACGCGGTAGCCGATCAGGTCATGCTCAGCGCCGGCAAACTGCCATGTGAGTATGCGCTGCCTGACAACGAAGAGCTCGACCCAGGTATGGTCAACGTCTTGTTTACCGCCGGCGATGCCAGCGAGCACGACCTGTACAACGTCAGTGGCCTGAGCAATTGCGATCCGATCGAAGGTGGCTGGTACTACGACAACCCCGGCGCGCCAGCGACGATCCACTTGTGCCCGGCCAGTTGTACGATGGTGTCAAACGACCCCAATGGTCGCATCGACATGCTCTTCGGCTGCGCCACAAAACAGCCACCACTGAGGTGACGGCGCTGCTACAAAACCATCGAAGGGATGGCGTCAATGGCGCGCATCATCGCGACGATGCGCTCGCGATGTGAGACCTGCTCGAAGCCGTTCAAGCCCTCGAAGGTCTTGAGCAAGCCATAGGCGGCGAAGTCGCAGCTGTGGGGCTTGTCGCCAAACACGAACGTCGACGTGGCGAGCAGCTCGTCGAGCGCGGCGAGTTGTTCGTCGAGCAAGCGACGTGCAGCATCCAGCTTCATGTGCCGGTGGTTGCTGCGGTAGTCGCGCTTGGCCACCTGGCTGCCCACCTTGTGGATCACCCATTGTCGGGCCGTGCGCTCGTACTGACTGGCGCTCGTGCGCATGATCCGGTTGGAGTTCCCTTCCGATAGCCACTTGATGGGTTGAATCGTCTTGGACAAGGCTTCATCGGCCCAGTCTTCGAGCAAGGCGTTGAGCGCTCGGTCGCGTTTGTTGGTAGGAATGAGCGGCGGCCCCTGACAACGGTCATCGAGCCATCGACAGATGCGGGTGGAGTCCAGAACGAAGGTGCCGTCGATCTCGAGCACCGGCACTGCAGTTTGCCCGGTCTTTCGCCTGAGCTCGCGCCGCGATTCGAGCGGAACGTTGCAGATGCGATACGGCAGCTTCTTGTAGTCGAGCGCTCTGCGGACCTTCTCGCAATAAGGTGAGATGTGGAACTGGTGGAGGGTGATCGACTGTGTTGCCATTGCGAAGCTCCTTGCCCTCGTGCCCTTGCGTCAGCTTTCCGTCTCCACTCGTTCCCGCAAGAAGCGCTTTACTCGTTCTGCAATGTCGAGCGGATACTCCATGAGTCCGAAATGCGTCGCGTTGGGGATCAGCTCCAGCTCGGCGCCCGGGATCTCGCGCGCCATACGTTCAGACAGGTACGCAGGTGTGAACTTGTCCTTGCCCCCGGCTATGATGAGGGTGGGCGCGATGATGTCGGGCAGGATGTCGCCAGCGTCGTGCTCGCCGAGCCGCTCGAAGATCTCTGCATAAGCGCCGAGATCCAACTGCACCCAGTCCTTGGCCATTTCATGGAACTCGTCGGGGTTCATCGCCGAGTCCATGAAGCCGAGCCGACGACACAAAGCCATGAAGCCCACAGCCACATGGCGCGAGGCGGCGATGCGCACCGTCGGCTTGATCAACAAGCGCCAGTAGCGCCGCATGAACTTGAACAAGGCTGGTGAGATTCGCGAAAAGGTTTCAGTGTCGAAGGCGGTGTCGAGCGGGTAGCCGGCGGCGCCATGGATTGCAATGATCGCCCGGGGCAGCTCAGCGTGCTGCCGATTGAGCTCGAGGGTGACCTGCACGCCCATACTCCAGCCCGCCAAGATGGGCCGGTCGATTTCAGCCTGCGTGAGCAAACAGAGCAAGTCGCGGGTGTGGGAAGGGACTTGGTAGCTGTTTGGATTGGCTGGTTGGTCCGAGCCGTACAGTCCGCGGTAGTCCCACGCGTAGATTCGGTAGCTGCGCGCAAAGCGCTTGATGATGCCGTCCCACGCGTGAATACCGCCGCCTAGCCCAGCGCTGATCACCATCGCTTGAGCATCGAGTGGACCGGTTCGGTAATACGCCAAGCGCGTACCGTCGTGGCCGCGGAAACTCAGCCGCTCCCAGTGCAAGGCCATACTCTTTCGCGCGACCATCTGCGCTCAGGGCTCGATGCCGAAATCCTCGTCGTCGTAGATGCGATCGAACAGTTTCGCGAACTTCGTCTCGACGGTCTTGCGTTTGACCTTCATCGTCGGGGTGAGCTCACCGTGCTCTTGGCTGAAGTCGCGGTCGAGTATGGTGAAACGCCGTACTTGTTCGACCTTGGCCAGCTCGAGGTTGCCGGCGGCAACAGCCTCTCGCGCCCGATCGATGTAGCTAGCGTGCACAATCACCGGGGCCATGGCCTCGCCGAGTGCCTCGCTGCGACCTGCGGGGTTGGCCATGAGCTCGCGGGTGTGTTGCTCGAGGGTTGCTTCATCGACCAAGCCGAGCTCGACGCCGAGCTCGAGGGTTTCGATGGGGCTCGGCACCACCAACGCTGAGACATAAGGCCGCTTGTCGCCGTGGGCGTGCACTTGGCTGATCAGCGGGCTCTGGTTCTTGATGGCGTTTTCGATGTTGGCGGGCGCCAAGTTCTTTCCGCCAGCCGTGATGATCAAGTGCTTCTTGCGATCGGTGATCCTCAGATAACCGTCCTTGTCGATTTTGCCGATGTCGCCGCTATGCAGCCAGCCGTCGATGAGGGCGCTGCGGGTCGCCTCTTCGTTCTTGAAGTAGCCTTGGAACACCAGCGGGCCGCGCATCAGGACTTCACCGTCTTCAGCGATCTTGGCTTGCATGCCAGCGACGACCTTGCCCACCGAGCCCAGCTTCACGTTGCCCGGGCTATTGATGTGGGTGATGACCGTTGCTTCGGTCATTCCATAGGCCTCGAATATGTGCATGTTGGCGGCCCAGAAGAACTCCAGGATGTCCATCGCGATGGGCGCTGCGCCCGTGACGAACCAACGTACTCTGCCGCCAAATGCGTCGCGGACTTTGCTGAACACCAGGGCGTCAGCCAGCGCGTATTTCAAGCTCAGCGCAAAGGGCAGCGGCTTGCCGCTGAGGTGATAGGGCAACGCTTGGGCTCCGATTTCTTTGGCAAAGCCGACCACACGCTGCTTGGCTTTGCTCTTTTCGACCTCGGCGTGGATCTTGGCGTAGGCCTTCTCGAAGATCCGCGGTACCGAGCCGAACAAGGTCGGTCGCACCTGCTGCACCTCGGTCAGCACGGTGCCCATGCTGGTGGCGTACGCCGTCGTCACGCCGCTGTTGATGCGGCCGTAGAAACCGAGCACGCGCTCGGCAGCATGTGCCATGGGCAAGAAGTTGAAGGACAGGTCGTCCTCATACATCTCGAGCAGGCCGCTCTGATGACGGAGCAGTTGCAAGATGTTCTTGTGCGTAATCATCGCCCCCTTGGGCGGACCGGTGGTGCCCGAGGTGTAGATGAGGATGGCGGTCTGATTCGGATCGAGCGTGGCCTGAATGGCGCTGATGTCGTCGTGATCGAGTGGCTCGCCGGCGAAGCGCTCCGGGCTGACCAACCGCTCGTCACGGCCACTGACCGAAGCAAGCAGATCGGCGTCCCAGGGGACGATGGCCACGACCTTGTCCAGCCCACGACATGCTGCGAGAACCGTTTGGAGCTCGACCGGATCGTCGACGAACACCACCTTGGTGTCGGAGTGATCGATGATGTAGCGAACCTGATCAACCGACTGCTTCGGATAAATCCCAAGGCTCACGGCGCCGGCCAGCTGCGCGCCCATGTCGTAGTAGGCCCAAGGCGCGTGGGTGGGGCCGAGAATGGCGACGCGATCGCCAGGCTGCACGCCTGAGGATCTGAGGCCAGCGGCCACTTGACGGGCCCGGTCGTAGAAGCCCGCCCAGCTGGTGCGTGCCCAGCTGCCTTCGCGCTTTTCATAGAAGGCGGGCCGGCCTTGACTGCGCTCGGCGCGCTCACGAAACATGCCGCCCAGGGTGCGGGCGTCATTGGCGACGTAGTAGCAAGGGAGGTGCGGACCAGTTTGGAGCATCGCGGTCCCTGGTAGACTGCTTTAGCCCCTGGAGCAAACCCTGCTGGCCGCGGACAGGGCCCGGCCGCGAGCGAGCCCCCGCCACGGCCATTTTCGTGGGGGAGGGGTTGCCCCCTGAGAGATCCCCTCATACCTACACCCACACCTGTTCGTTATGAGCGAGGAT
>CAZRGL010000066.1:21034-28981 GCA_964599485.1 uncultured Polyangiaceae bacterium | reverse complement strand
TCCGCGTCCGAATCCGCGTCCGAATCCGCGTCCGAATCCGCGTCCGAATCCGCGTGCGCGAATTGCCGAGCCCTACTTGTTACCCGCTGCTAGACCCAGCTCGTTGGCGAGGTAGGAGTAGATGTCGGTCAGCCGTGCGACGCGCTTGTTGACCATGTCGCCGCCGCCGTGACCTGACTTGGTTTCCACGCGCACCAAGATGGTGGCGTCGTTGTTCATCCCGTGGCGGATAGCGGCGGTGAACTTGCGTGCATGCATGGGTGCGACCCGATCGTCACTGTCTGCAGTGAGCATGAGCATCGAGGGGTAAGCCACGCCCTCGCGCACGTTGTGATACGGCGAGTAGGCGTGCAAGTACTTGAACTGCTCCGGGTTGTCTGCCGAGCCATACTCGCCGACCCAGGTGCGGCCCGAGTCGAACTTGTGGTAGCGCAGCATGTCGAGCAGCGGTACCGCGCACACGACCGCGCCGAATAGCTCGGGTCGCTGGACCATCGCCGCACCGACCAGCAAGCCGCCATTTGAGCCGCCCATTATCGCCAGTCGATCGGGTCGGGTGTAGCGCTTGGCGACGAGCCACTCGGCAGCTGCGATGAAGTCGTCGAACACATTCTGCTTGTTGCCGAGCATGCCGGCGCGATGCCAGGCGTCGCCGTATTCACCACCACCGCGCAGGTTTGGCATCGCGTAGCTCCCGCCCCGCTCGAGCCAGGCGTAGAGCGTGGCTTTGAAGACGGGCGCTTTGACGATGCGAAAACCGCCGTAGCCCGTCAGCAACATCGCATTGTTGCCGTCTTTCTTCATATCCTTCCGACGCACGATGAACATCGAGACCTTGGTGCCGTCTTTCGAGGGGTACCAAACTTGCTCGACCTCGTAAGGACTGGGGTCGACGGGCACCTTCACCTCGAAGAACACCTTGCTCCCGCCCTTCTTGACGGAGGTTTCGTACACGGTGGGGGGGGTGGTGAACGAAGAATAGGAATAGTAGGCCTCGTCGTCCTCCGGATTGCCCATCAACGAGCTCAACGTTCCGATTCCAGGAAGCGCGATGGTGCGCACGACCTTGCCGTTCAAATCTGCAATGACGGCTTTGCTCGAGGCATTCTCGAGGTACTTGAGCGCGAGATGATCGCCAACCAGTGCAAAGGACCTCAGCACGCTGTTGGGTTTCTCGGCGATGATCTCCTTCCATTGGTCGAAGGCCACGCCCTTGCTCGGCGCGATCTTGAACATTCGCGAACGAGAAGCCCCCTTGTTGCTACGAACATAGAAGTGCTCCTTGTGGGCCTCGACACTGAACTGAGCGCGCTCTCCAACAGCCAGCTTTTGCCATTCTTTGTGCTTGCGCAGATCTTTATAGAAGATGTCGTTGTGGGACCATCCGTAGAAGATGTACACGAACAAGAAGTGCCCATCGCGCGATAGCTCACCATGAATGAACGTCTTGGCGTCACCGGTCTTGGGGTGAATCAGCTTGTCGCCCTTGGGATCGCTGCCGAGGCGGTGATAGTAGATGGCGGCGTGTCCAGGGCGCTCATCCTTCGGAATCGAAGCGTCCGTAGGCAGCCGCGTATAGTAGAACCCCTTGCCATTGGGCTCCCAGGATGCACTCGCGTACTTGGCGCCCTCGATGGTGTCGATCGCCGACTTCTTCCCCGTGGCGACATCCATCAGATGGAGCGTGGCCTCATCCGCGTTGTTCGCGCTCAGCTTGTAGGCGACCCACTTACCGTCGTAGGAAGGGTAAACCCCCTTGAGGGTGATGCTGCCGTCGTCGCTCAAGGTGTTGGGATCGATCAGCACTCGAGGCTCGCCCTTTTTCCCTGCTCGCCAGTAGTGAACCACCTTCTCCTTGTCCTTGTGCCGGCGGCTGAAGAAGTAGCGTTTGCCGCGACGCTCAGGCGCGGAGATCCACTCGATGTAGCTCAGCTCATCGAGACGCTTCTTCAGTGCTGTTCGTCCGCCGATGGTGGCCAAGTGCTTGCGCGTGTAACCGTCAAAACCAGACAGCCAAGCTTTCGTGTCGGCGCGTTTGATGTCCTCGAGCCAGCGGTAGGGGTCGGCGACCTTCACACCGTGTAGCAGCTCGAAGGTGTCTTGCCGTGTGGCCAAGGGCGGGCCGGGCTTGACCACCGGTGGCGCCGTAACTGACGCCGAGGCGCTGGCGGTGGTCGTTAGCGAAGGGTGCTCAGCTTGCGGCGGCGGACAGCAACTCGTGACCGCAGTCGTGAGCAGGATGACCAGGACAATCAGTGAGGCTCTCATGACGGCGGCAGGCTACCTCGCCCAGCCGGTTGACTGAAGCCGGGATTCGCCTCGCCTGTCCGACGCCCTGTCAGGTTGACGGGAGCGCCTCGACGAGTTGAGCGGCGGAGTCGAAACGTTGGGAGGGGTCTTTGGCCATCGCGCGCTGCACGAACGCGGACCAGGCCGGCGGCACATCGGGCCGGACTTGCTCGGGCGGGATCAAGGGCTTCGTGCAATGCGCGAAGCCGATCGCGATTGGCGAATCGCCACCAAAAGGAGGTTTGCCGGTTAGTGCGTGATACATCACCGCCCCGAGCGCGTAGATGTCGGTGCGGGTGTCGATTGTCTGACCGCGGATCTGCTCCGGCGCCATGTATTCGGGGGTGCCGAGGATCAGACCCGTGGCCGTCATCCCCTCGAGGTGAGCGAGTCGGGCCAATCCGAAGTCGATGATCTTCACCTGCTGTGAAGCGTCGACGAGAACGTTCTGAGGTTTCAGATCGCGGTGGACGACCCCTGCGCTGTGAGCCGCTTCGAGCCCGCGCCCGATCTGGGCCACGATGGCCCGCAGCTGGCCAACAGGCAGAACGCCGTGGCGCTCGATCAATTCGGCAAGGCTGGTGCCCGAGATGTACTCCATCGACAAGAACAGCATGCCTTGCTCCTCGCCGATGTCGTGCAAACGCACGATGTTGGGGTGGCTGATGCGTCGCGCCGCGCTCACCTCCCGGCGAAAGCGGTCTGCAGCCGCCGGATCGAGCAACGCCCCGCCAGCGATCGCTTTGAGCGCGACCACCTCGTCGAGCTGCTCGTCGCGCGCCAAATACACAGCGCCCATGCCCCCAGCTCCGAGCTGTCGCTCGATCACGAAGCGGCCGGCAACGCGGGTGCCCGCACCAATTTTGCCTACCGATAAGGCGGCGGTTTCGGCGGTCTCGATGGCCTGGGCCGATCGCGAGACCACGCTCGCCATCTGCAATTGCTTGCTCGCAAGTTTGTTGAGCTTCGCGTTCAGCTCGAAGTCGACGTCGCAGACGATTGATTCAAGATTGCGGAGCCGCTCGTCGACATCGGTGTTGGCGGCCATCAACTGCGGCGCTTGCGCTTGCGCTTGGTTTCGGGCTTCGATCTCCCTGAGCTTTCGCTCGTGGCGATACTTGAGCCATGCGCGGATGAGCAAGAACACGAAGATGAGAGCGAGTGCGCCTTCCATCGTGGCTACTCGCCCTTGCTGTCGCTGTCCCCAACCATGGCCCCACGTTCATCAGATCACGGGCCGAAGTCAACCTCGAGCACGTTGCCCGCTCCCGAGACAAAGCCCGGCCACAGGAAACTGCGCAAGCTCACAAAAAAGCAGCGGGGCCCGAAGGCCCCGCGCAGTAATCTTCCGCCAATTGGGAGATCAGAGCATCAAGCTCAGCGCAAGTCGCGGAGATTGATTCGCTTGTGACAGAACAGATACCCCCGCTTCCAGCAGGACCTGAGATCGGGCTAGGACCGAGGTTTCCTCGGCTACGTCCACGTCTCGGATGCCGCTGTTGGCCGCCTCGAGGTTCGTTCGCATCGTTTGGGAGTTTGCAATCGCAATCGACAGTCGATTCACGAGCGCACCTTGGCCGGCGCGCTCTGTGCTCACTTGTGTAAGCGCGGCGTCTATCGCGGTTATTGCAGACAGGGCATTGGCTCCGTTGCTGCCGTCGACTGCGGAAGCGCTGATGCCGAGTGTGGCGATGGTCATCCCTCCGAAATCGTGAGAGATTTGATCGTACGCCGAGTTGTCGATGCCCACTTGGAACCAGAAGCTGGTGGCCGTGCCGGCGATGAGCTCGACTCCATTGAATTCACTCGTTTCGGCGAGCCTGGTGACTTCCGTCTTCAGAAGCTGAAACTCGGTGTCGATGTACCCACGGTCTGTAGAAGTAAGATCGCCGCTGGCGCCTTGTACCGCCAGCTCACGCATTCGAATGATAACATTACTGATTTCGCTGAGACCGCCGTCGGCAATCTGCGCCATGCTCATGGCGTTGTTTGCATTGCGTTCGGCTACTGAAAAGCTGCGAATTCGCGAGCGTAACGACTCACTAATCGCAAGACCTGCCGCATCATCTGAGGCACTGTTGATGCGGAAACCGCTAGACAAGCGCTGGAAAGAGGTTTGAAGTAACGACTTGTTTTTGCTCAAATTCCTTTGTGCGTGCAGTGACGACACATTGGTATTGATGCTGAGAGGCATAGCGCAAACTCCATCTTAGAGTTGACATCTGCCTGCACCATCATCTTGATAGTGATTGGTGTGGCGGTGAGCAAAGAAGAATTCTCTGCTCGTCTATTACAACGGCAGAATCCTACAATTCTTTAGGCCTAAATTGCAGGCATCGCAGAATTGCGCTCGTAGAAAAGGAAATTGAGAAAAAAGGGTCACGTGTCGCCTGGCTCGCCCACTTGTGACGGTAGGACGAAGGCGACAAGCGACCCGTGGCGGGAAGAAGCACAACAACGCTCGCCCAGAGTGAGCACTGATGTGCAGGTAGGTCTTGGCGCATTTCACTGAATGGGGCAGCTCAGCTCATAGATCGAGCTGCCCATCACCCAGTGAGCCCGAGGTTCCCGCATGCGCTCGGGCAAGCGCGCCGATGGTCTCTCAGCTCAGTCGCGACTAACGGAGCAACGACAGGGCCAGGTTGGGCGACTGGTTGGCTTGTGCCAATACCGAGGTGCCGGCTTGGAGGAGCACCTGCGAGCGGGCTAGCACTGAGGTTTCCTCAGTGATGTCCACGTCGCGGATGGCGCTGTTGGCTGCTGCCAAGTTGGTGCGAATCGTCTGGGAGTTAGCAACTGCGATGTTGAGGCGGTTTGTGGCCGCACCGAATCGCGCACGCGCTGTCGAGACCTGGGTCAAAGCGCCGTCGATGGCGCCAATTGCGGATTGTGCGTTGGTGGAGGTGCTGCCCCCTACGCCCACGCCGCTGAGGCCCAAGCCGCTGATGTTGACGCCGCCGAAGTCGACGGAGATGCTGTCGAATGAAGTGGTGTTGATACCAACCTGAAAGGACACCGAGGCTGCGGTGCCGGCGAGCAGCTCCGTGCCGTTGAATTCGGTGGCCTCTGACAGCCGTGTGATCTCGTCTTTGAGAAGCTGGAACTCGGTGTCCAGGTAGCTGCGGTCCGTCGAGGTGAGGTCGCCGTTGGCGCTTTGCACCGCCAGCTCCCTCATGCGGACCACGATGCCGCTGATCTCGTTGAGGCCGCCTTCAGCCGTGTTTGCCATGCTGATGGCGTTTTTGGTGTTACGCTCAGCGACCGTGAAGCTGCGAATTCGCGCTTTCAACGATTCACTGACACCCATGCCGGCTGCGTCGTCGGACGCATTGTTTATGCGGAAGCCACTGGACAGTCGCTGGAACGACTTCTGCAGGGCGCCCTGGGAACGATTGAGGTTCTTCTGAGCCTCAAGGGATGCAACGTTCGTATTGATTACTAGCGGCATGTTCAACTCCTTCCTAGAGGTGCTTTGGGATGCATCATCTTCATGATGATGACTGGGCCGCGGGCTCGCTAGATGCCCGCTATTTGTGGGTTCCCGCCAAGGTCCCCTGTCAGCCCTTCGAGGTTCCCGCCAAGGTCCTCTGCAAGCCGACTATCTGAGGGGGCCCGTCAAGGTCCCCGGTTGCCAGCTGTTGGAGGTTCCCGCCAAGGTCCTCTGTTGCCGGCTATGTCAGGGGTTTCCCGCCAAGGTCCCCTGCTAGTTCATACGAACGGTCGCTTTCGCGAGAACTTTAGCTCTCGTTTTAAATAGTGAGAAATGTCGGGGGACTACAAACTAGAAAAACGCGCGCCATCATCCCGATGGCGCGCGTTTGGCGCTGAGGTCTGTCCGGATTTACCGGAGTAGGGAGAGCGCCAGGTTGGGTGCTTGGTTCGCTTGTGCGAGTACTGAGGTACCGGCCTGCAGGAGGACCTGCGACCGAGCCAGCAGTGAGGTTTCTTCCGCAACGTCGACGTCGCGGATGGCACTGTTGGCTGCCTCGAGGTTCGTACGAATGGTCTGGGTGTTCGCCACCGCGATGTTGAGCCGGTTCGTTGCAGCGCCGAAGCGTGCACGAGCGGTTGACACCTGGGTCATGGCTCCGTCGATGTTTGCGATGGCCGTCTGAGCATTGGTCGCAGTGCTTCCGCCTACGCCTACGCCGCTCAGGCCGAGACCCGACACAGAAATTCCGCCAAAGTCGACGGAGATACTGTCGAATGAAGTAGTGTTGATCCCAACTTGGAACGAGACGCTGGCCGCGGTACCCGCGAGCAACTCCGTTCCGTTGAACTCGGTTGATTCTGCCAGCCGCGTGACCTCATCCTTCAGCAGCTGGAACTCGGTGTCGAGATAGCTTCGGTCGGTCGATGTGAGGTCGCCGTTCGCGCTTTGCACGGCCAGCTCTCGCATGCGGATGACGATCCCGCTGATCTCGCTCAAGCCACCTTCAGCCGTGTTGGCCATGCTGATGGCATTGGATGTGTTGCGCTCCGCTACCCGGAAGCTTCGGATGCGCGCTTTCAAAGATTCGCTTACCCCCAAACCTGCAGCATCGTCTGCCGCGGAGTTGATCCTGAAACCGCTCGAGAGTCGTTGGAACGACTTCAACAGCGTGTTCTGTGATCGGTTGAGGTTCTTCTGGGCCTCGAGGGAGGCGACGTTGGTATTGATGTACAAGGGCATTGAACAAACTCCTTCTTAGAGCTGCATCAACAGCTGCCATCGCCCGCGCCGTCGTCATGACAGCGCTCTCTGGGAACGATGGATCGCGAGTCCCGCCAAGGCCTCGCATGCTGCACAACGGCCGTTCTCCAAATCCCTTGAGGCCGTTTGGGGTGTTTTTGTCTTCTCGAGCCGCCGCGGCTCGTCAAGAAGGAGCCAGCATTCCTTGGGCGAGCTGCTCGGCAGTGGCCTCATCTTTGAGCTGAGCGACGAGACAGAACGCGAAGCGCAAGGCCGTACCTGGACCACGGCTGGTGGTGACGGAGCCATCCTGAACGACAGGATTGTCGATATATTCCAGGCACTTGAGCTGATCGCCGAACCCAGGGTAGCTGGTGGCTCGGCGGTTTTCCAAAACGCCCGCCGCTGATAGCGCGATTGGTGCAGCACAAATTGCTGCAAGCCGCCCACCCTGCGAGTCCTGCCGCTTCAGGAGTTTCTGCACCCGCTCATCATCTCTCAGATTCGTGGAGCCTGGCATACCTCCAGGCAGCACGACCAAGTCCCAAGACCGCTCCTGGACATCTTCGAGCAGCTCGTCAGCCTCCACCGTGATGCCGTGAGCACCCTGGACTTTGAGGCCCTCCACTCCGATGACCATGGTTGTAACGTCTGCTCTACGCAAGACGTCGATGACCGTGATCGCCTCGATCTCTTCGAAACCAGGGGCCAGCAGAACAGCAACCTCACCCATCTCATCCTCCTAAGTGCGACAAAACCATACAATGTGTTGACTTCCGACGCGAGCGCTGGCAAACGCCGAAGATTACTAGGCCTACAGCATCTGATGTTCAGGTAATCACATGCCTCACATCGGCTGCAGGTGTCGAAATCGGGAGACTCGGCGCCTTTTGGCCAAATGCTGATGGAGATGGGGGAGACGATGAAGCTCGGAGTATCTGGGCGGGGCGGGGGGGGGGGGGGGGGGGGGGGTGGGGGCGGCGGGG
>CAZRGL010000066.1:16530-21024 GCA_964599485.1 uncultured Polyangiaceae bacterium | reverse complement strand
AGCTCGGAGTATCTGGGCGGGCCGCTGGCGCGGCTGGGCTGCTGTTGCTCGGCGCCTGCGGCGACGTGGATAACAACATGACTGTGATGGTCGATCAGGGACAGCTCTGCATGTTTGCCGAGCAGCCATTGGTGGCGATGCCTGGTTTTGAGCCCGAGACAGTGAGTCTTCAAACCGGCGGCCGTTTGCACGTAAATGTGCGGTTGCCGCAGTGTCTCAGCGCGAGCTGCGATGTGAACCGCTTGGCATCATGCGATGTTCAGCGCGCAGGAAGCGTCCTGACGGTGACGAGCCACATTTCCTACGAGGAGCTCGACAGCGAGATCTGCACGCTCGATTGTGGGATTCTGTCAGCCAGCTGCACCAGCGACGAGCTTCCAGCGGGCGCTTATACGGTCGTCTTCGGCGAGCAGCACTTTGGCCTCGACGTTCCGTCGACGATTGCGCCCTGCCGCTAGACCCGCCGCGAGTAGACGCTACAGCTTCGCACGCGCTGCTTTGAGCCGTCGCAGCAGCGTGGTGGCGTCCACGAAGTGTGAGATTCGGTCGATCTCTTTCCCTTCGCTGTCCAGCACCAAGATGGCTGGCAAACCGACCACCTTGTAGCGTTCGAGCTGCTCGCGTCCGAGCATGGTTTCCTCGGTCACGTCAATGCGTAGGGGAACGAAATCCGCGGCCATGGCGGCCCGCACCTGCTCATCGTTGAAGGTCTTGGTCTCGAGCAGGCGGCAAGGCATGCACCATTCAGCCGCAAACTCGACCAACACGCCTCGGCCCGTGTCACGGGCTTCGCGCCAGGCGCGACTCTCGTCGCTGCGCCACAATCCCAGCGCAGGTGTGAGCGCAGAGTCAGGCAGATCACCTCTGACAGCGTCCTCGCTCGTCACGCTCGAGGCGATGGCGTCAGGGCCGTTCGGGTGTGGCAGAGACCAGGGCAAGCCAGTGGGATGGGCTGGTCCGTGCGGCTGAGCCGCCGGGTCGAGGGGGCGCTGCTGAAGCACCGGCATCGACCACACACCCACGTGCTGAGGCTTGCTGCAGCCCACGCTGAGCGCGGCGATGGCGAGGGCCATCACCCAGCTCGCGGTTCGACCGCCATAGCAGCTTGCACGGGTCTGCATCGGTAATGATCCAGCATAGCACCTGCCAAGACCTCGGTGTACGCTCCGCCCCCGCTTCGCAGTCGGACGGCGGAAGGAGCAGCAGCGATGACAAATGACAGCTGGCCCTACTACCTTGCAAACAAGCCTGTTCGACCCAACAGCGATTTGGCGGTTCATGACAAATACAGCGGCGCGCTCATGGCAAACGTGGCCATGGCTGACGCGGCGGCGATCGACGAAGCGATCGGCAAGGCCGCCGCTGCAGAGAAGCCGATGCGCGAGATGCCCTCCTACGCGCGGCAACAAGTTCTCTACCATTGCGCTTCCCGCTTTCAGGAGCGCTTCGAGGAGCTCGCCGATGCGCTTTGTGGCGAGGCCGGAAAGCCCATCAAGGATGCGCGGGGCGAGGTGGGCAGGCTCATCGACACGTTTCGCTTCGCCGCCGAAGAGAGCGTTCGCATAGGCGGCGAGGTCATCGATCTCGAAATCTCAGCGCGCGCACGAGGCTATTCGGGTTTGGCCAAGCGGGTTCCGATCGGTCCCTGCTCGTTCATTTCGCCGTTCAACTTCCCGCTCAACCTCGCGGCCCACAAGGTTGCGCCCGCCTTGGCGGTCGGCTGCCCCTTCGTCCTCAAGCCCGCCAGCCGTACGCCGCTCGGGGCGCTCATCATAGGCGAGGTGCTCGCCGAGACAGATTTGCCCGAAGGAGCATTCTCGATTCTGCCCTGCCGGCGTGGGGGAGCGGAGCAATTCACCACCGACGATCGTCTCAAACTGTTGAGCTTCACCGGCTCACCTCAGGTTGGATGGGCACTCAAAGCTCGTGCCGGAAAGAAGAAGGTCGTGCTCGAGCTCGGCGGCAATGCTGCCTGCGTCGTCGATGCCGATGCGGATCTCGACGACGCATGCGCGCGCATCATCATTGGCGCTTTCTATCAATCTGGGCAGAGCTGCATCGGCGTTCAGCGCATTTTGATCCACGATTCGATCTACGAGGAAGCCAAGAGCCGCCTCGTCGAGGCCAGCAAAGCACTGAAAATGGGCGATCCGCGTGATCCAGATACGTTCATCGGCCCCATGATCTCCGAGCAAGAGGCAGCTCGTCTGGAGACTTGGATTGCCGAGGCCGTGAAGCGTGGCGCCAGCGTGCTCTGCGGCAACGAACGCCAGGGTGCCATGCTTGCCGCGACGCTGCTCGAAGGTGTCCCTCGCGATTGCTCCCTCTATGCCAAAGAGGCCTTCGGGCCGGTCGCTTGTCTAACTCGCTTCAGTGACTTCGACGATGCGCTCGCCGAGGTCAACGACAGCGTCTACGGACTGCAAGCGGGGATCTTCACGCGTGATCTCTACAAGGCAATGAAAGCCTGGGAAGAGCTCGATGTCGGAGGTGTGGTCATCGGCGATGTGCCCTCCTGGCGCGTCGATCACATGCCCTATGGGGGTGTGAAGGATAGCGGCCTGGGACGCGAGGGCATTCGCTACTCGATGGAAGACATGACCGAGCTGCGGCTCCTCGTGATCCGCAGCCCGCAGTGAGCCCCGCTCAATCAACTCGTCGATCTCAGTACACGCAGCTGACTTTCGACGGTCCCAGTTGCGCTTTGGCCGGCTTGCCACCGGTCTCCCATTGAACTTCGAGTGACCATTCGCCTTCTTTGCAGTAGTTGCATGGGCTGCCGTCGCCCTGTCCTGTGCCGTTTGGTTTCTGAGGCTTGTTGTGGCTCACCGTGCTTGCCATGCCCGCTGGCACGATACCGCTGGTCAGCGGGACGACCGGGAAGCTCCAGACGAGCTTCTGGTTTCCACTCGTCATGGTCAGCTTCGAGGAGGTGACTTTGGCGTTGCCAGCCGTCGCCCCTTTGGAGTTGTCGTACTTGGCGCTGAAGCTGCCGTTGATCGGATCGAGTGGCACCTGGGACTGGCAGTTGGCGTAGAAGTTGTGCTTGTCGAGGCTGGGTATGACGGGCCCGAGCTTGGGCGGCGCGCCGCCAGAGCCGCCCTGTGCACTTCCGCCGCTGCCCCCGCTTGCCATGCCGCCGCTTCCAGTCGTGCCACCTGCCGCGTTGCCACCAGTAGCTGCGCCCCCGCTTGCCGCCCCGCCGGTGGCCATGCCTCCGGCGCCACCCTGTGAGGTGTTGCCGCCGCTATTGGAGCCGCCGCTATTGCTGCTGCTGTTGGTACTGGCTGCAGCGCCGGTCCCATCAGACTCGTTGCTGTCGCTGCCGCATCCACTTTGGGTTGCAGTGACGGCGATCGCCAGAGCGATCCCACAAGAAAAAAGTATGTCCAATTTCATGTGGGCAATTGTAGCTGATTGCGCAGCGCCGCACCAGATTAGTGCCCGGCTCGAGGGCGCGCGAGTCGGTAGCGCCCTCTTGGGCCAGACAGACTAGAGGCAGTAGCTCACTTCGAGTCTTGGGCGTTTGCTCTTGTTGTTGTGCTCGCTCGAGCCGAAGACCTGGGTTTCGCCGCCACCGTTGCCCGGCTCGGATTGGTCCTTGGCGAGCCATCCATGATTGCTGGCCTTCTTGTTGTGGAAGTCGCTCACATCGGCGAGGACGTCCCAGCAGAACTCCGTGCCTGCAGTGGTGAAGACCGGGATGAGCTGCGTGTCGGTTGCCGAAGCGTCGAAATCACCACCGTTCTTGCTCCAGGGTTTGGCCCACGCCACCGTCGACTCGCTCCAGCTCTTGGTCAGACGGTGCACATCGACGGTGGTGTTGAAGCCGGCACCGAAATCGAGGGTGAGGCACAGCTTGCTCGAGAGGATCTGGCTCTTCGCGGGCAAGCTTGCCAAGTCGAAACGGATCACCGAGCGGTTGACCGCTTTGCCTATCTTCACCCACCGTTTGATCAACAACTGATTGGTGTTGTAGGTCTTGTTCGGCTGATTCTCAGCTAGGAACGCGTCATCGCTAGCCGTGAGGTTGACCATCACCGGCTTGGGGTCGAGACAGCCGCCCATGCCGCCGCCTTGGCCCATGCCGCCCTGGCCCATGCCGCCCTGGCCTGCGCCGCCCTGGCCTGAGCCGCCTTGGCTTGAGCCGCCTTGGCCTGAGCCGCCTTGGCCTGAGCCGCCCTGAGCGCTCCCGCCGGTCTGGCCTGCGCCCTGGCCTGAGCCGCCCGTTGGCGAGCCGCCTGTATTGGTGCCGCTGCTTGTGTTGTTGCCGCCTGTGCCGCCGCCCCCGGAGCCTGTGGCGCTGCCCCCGCCGCCACCCGCATCGCCCCCTCCTCCGCTCGATGAGGCAGGCTTGATATCCATGCCATCTTCCGAGCAGGCGATGAACAGCGACGCAAGCATCAAGGTGGTTCCAGCGAGTACAGCGATCGTTCGCACAGTGTTCTCCTGATCCCAGGCTGCCACACAGAGACAGCAGCAGCGGGGACTTCT
>CAZRGL010000066.1:0-16511 GCA_964599485.1 uncultured Polyangiaceae bacterium | reverse complement strand
ATCCGCCCGGTCAGCGTAGAACACCAGACAAGGGGGTCATCATTTTAGAGGGTATTTGCACTTGAGCAGCGGACAGCCTATTCCGTCCCGCAACATCTACCCGCCGCCGATGGACACCGCGACCGTCATCTTTCTGCTCATCGTTTTTGGGGCTTTCACCGCTGGTACGGTGTTGGGTTTTGGAACGACGATTCTCACCGTGACCTTTGGTGCACAGCTGGTCGCGCTCAACGTGCTTCTCCCCATCGTGGCGCCCCTCAACCTGGCGCTCGGCCTCTACATCGCCATTCGGTATTACCGAGATACCTGCTGGAAAATGTTGTGGCGCCGCATCCTGATCCCAGTTGCCGCCGGCGTGCCGCTCGGCATGTGGCTCTTCAATCTCGGTGAGACCGAGTGGCTTCGTCTTGCGTTTGGGGCTTTGGTGACCCTGTTGAGCGTGGGCCAGCTCTGGGCAGTCCGAAAAACGGCAAAAAACACGGGCAGCGAGGACACGGACGCTGCGCCGGCGGATGCAGCTGCGCCGCTCGGGCCGATTCGCCGAGCTGGTCTGCTGGTCGGCGGCGGTTTCATTCATGGTCTCTACGCCACCGGCGGGCCCCTGATCGTCTACGTGGTCGGGCGCGAGATCCACGACAAGGGGGCGTTTCGAAGCACCGTTTCGACGATGTTCCTTCCGCTGACCGTTGCCCTCATCGTCAATTATGGCAACCAGGGGCTTCTAACGGGGTCGGTCCTGCGGCTCGGGTTGTTTTCCATCGTGCCCATGCTCTTGGGCATGTGGCTTGGTGAGCATTTGCACGTGCGCCTGGACAACGAGCGCTTCAAGCTCGGTGTTTGGCTCCTACTGTTGGCTGGGGGGGTAATCCTCAGCGGTCGGGCGCTGCTGGCGATGTGAGCTCGGTCAGCAGGTCAAGCCGCAATAGGTGCCGACCTCGCTGACGCAGATCGAATCCCAGTCGAAGTTGCAGCAATACGAATCCAGCGCGCAGATCAGTTGCACGCAGGTGCCGGGGCTGTCGCAGAAACTGGTGAAGGGTGTGTTCGAGGGGCCAGGCGTGCAGAGCGAATGGGGGCAGTTGCCGGCACAGGTCCCGCTGCCACAGACCGTCTGTACTTCGCCGACGCACTGCGAATCCCAGCTGACATTGCAGCAGTAGGGATCGGATTGGCAGATGCTGCTCACGCATGGATCGCAACCGGATACGAGAGCCAAACCGGTGGTGCACTTGTCGTGACTGCAACCGCAACCATCGTCGACCTGGCCGTTGCAGTCGTTGTCCTGATTGTCTCCGCAGATCTCGTTGACGGCAGGTTGGTTCTGCACGCACTGCAGCGAGCCGCCTTGGCAGGTTTGGGTTCCTGGGCCGCACACGCCAGGCATTCCGGTGTTGCAGGTGCCGCCGCCACCCGGGTTGCCATCGTCGACGATCCCGTTGCAGTCGTTGTCGAGCGCGTCGCACAGCTCGCTGATGGCCTGCTTGTCTTGCACGCACTGCAGCGTGCCGCCTTGGCAGGTCATCGTCCCAGCGCTGCACTCACCGAGTAGCCCCGTCGTGCAGGACATTCCGCCTCCGGGGTTGCCATCATCGGCCATCCCATTGCAGTCGTTGTCGAGGCCATCGCAGATCTCGTTGGAGGGCTGGTGGACCGCTTCACAGCCGAGCTGGCCATCGGCGCAGGTCTCGACCCCCGTTGCGCAAACGCCCGGCAACGCCGTCGTGCAGTTGCCGCCGCCATCTGGGTTGTCTTCGTCGGTCTGCCCGTCGCAGTCGTTGTCGAGTCCGTCACAGCTCTCGGCTGTTGGGACCACGTCGTTGGAGCACGCCTCCCAGGCGCCGCCGACACACGACTGCGTGCCGTCCTTGCACTCACCGATGCCCTTCGTCTCGGCGGCCCCCGAGTAGCAGGCTTGCATATCGCCATCGTTGCAGTTGCAGCCTTCGTCCACCACGCCGTCACAGTTGTCGTCGATGCTGTTGCACACCTCTTCGCTCGGTTCGCCCGGCTCGCACACATTCGGCACGCCATCGGGGCTGCAGGCTGGGACAATCGTCAAGCACTCGCCCTCGCCGCAACTGATCGTCGACGGATCAGCAGGGTCACAGTGGCTCGGCGTGCCGCCCCCCGATGAGCTCGTCGTGGCAGAGCCCCCACCGATGGGCTCGTCGAAACCAATGTCGCTGGTCGAGCCGGTCGCGCAAGCTGTTGCCAATATTACAGCGCACACCAGCACGGCCGGTGCGGCAAGGGATCGCAAGAAAAAAGACACCGCTCGATGAGAATACAGTCTGTGCTCGCCTCAAGACCAGAGAAACGAGCTAGCTCTTGCCGATCTCGCGTCGGTGACGCTCGACTCGTCGGAACAAGGTCCGCATCGACAGCTCGGGGGCAAGTCGATAGAAGGTCTCGGCGGCCTTGGCGTGTCCCGTGACCACGACCACAGCGCGGTTCTTGAGGATGCCGGCGAGTATGTCGCGCGCGCAATCAGCCGCAGGGTAGAACTTGAGCGGGTTGTTTTCGAGCGCCTCTTGCTTGCTGGTATCACCACGCATTTCGGAGCGTTCTTTCAAGGGCGTGTCAATCAGGCCTGGGCACACTGCCGTCACGCGCACGCCATGGGCTTCCGCCTCCAAATGCATGGTCTTGCTGAGACCCACCACGGCGTGTTTCGTCATCGAATAGACCGCGAAGCCCGGTGCCGGGATGAGGCCCGCCACCGAGGCGGTATTGACGATATGTCCCGAGCCTTGGGCGACCATCAGCTTGTATGCAGCCACGGTCCCGTGGACCACACCGCGGATGTTGATGTCGATCAGTCGATTCCAGTCTTCGAGCGGGAAGTCGATCGTGTCGCCCAAGATCGCGATGCCTGCATTATTGAACATCAGATCGAGGCGACCATGTTCTTGGGCCACCGATTCGACCACCGCGGCCACCGCTTCGGCATCGGTGACATCGAGCGCAACCCCTTCGGCGCGACCACCATCGCGGCAGATGGCTTCGGCTGCTTGTTGGGCTCCGCTTTCGTTGATGTCGGCCAGGATGACGTGTGCGTCGTGGCCACCCAGCGCTTCACCGAGCGCGCGGCCGATCCCCGAAGCACCACCTGTGATGATTGCAACTTTGCCGTTGAATGACTTGCTCACGGTCGCCGAGCATAGCCGTTCAAACCGCCGTGGCGGCTACTTCTTTTTGGCGTAGACGCCCACCATGTAGTCGCCGGTTCCGCTGTTGCGCTTGGCCTGGAAATGGAACATGCCGCCGACGGTAGGGCAGTGGCCGATAGTCACGCGATTGGATCCGGGTTTGTTGGAAGTAATTCGGTTGTCTTTGGGATCCCAGAGGTAGAGGTAGAGCTCTTTGACTTCTTCGTCGCCGGCGGCGATGAGCCAGTAGCACGTGTTGGGTTCGAACTGGACGTACCAATCGCTCTCGGGGCCTTCGCCTACGAAGAGCTCGCCAACCATCGTGGCGCCTGCCGCCGAGCTCTTGGCCATGCCGGCGATGACCCCAGCGAGCTTGTGGCGGTGAGGCGGGACCGGTGGTGGTGCTGGCGAAGTGGACGCAGGCCCGCCGGAGGCTTTCTTGCCGAACACGCCCACATGGTAATGGCCCGCACCGTCGGTGACCTTCACCTCGAGCTTGTACATGCCGGGGACCTTCGCGCAATAGGCCAATACCAGCTTGGGCCCGTCTTGTTTGAGCTTGGCGACGCGGTCCTCGCCCGGGTCCCACAAGTTGACGTACAGCTCCCGAACGCCCTGATCGCCAGCGGTGCTGAACCAATAACAGGTGCCGCCCTCGAGGAGCATCTGCCATTGCGTTCGTCCGCCTTCTTCGTGCGCGATGCCCGTGTAGATGTTGCCGAGTTGCGTGGTGTTGGGCGCATGCTGCTTGGCCTGGTCCAATACCACTCCTTCGAGCCACGCAGGGGGCTGGGGAGCGACGGCCACACGGGCCCGGCGGCGCCGGCACGCGCCGAAGGAAATCACGAGACTTAGCGCGACGAGCGTAGCAATGACGGCCTTTTTCATGACGCAGTTGGCGTATCGGCTGGGGGGCGCAGACGCAAGCCCTTCCTGGTCCGGACCCGCTCGGAAACGGTTGTCTCAGTCGAGCAAGACGGCCGTGCCGACGGATTGCTGCCGACCCGAAAACGGTGGAACGCGGGCCGCCCAGAAGGCCTTCTGCACGCAAAATACCGAGCGCATCGGTCCACGCCGGCTGGACTTGTGAACGTTGACGCGGGCCACTTTTCCATCGTTGCTGAACACCACCGTCACGCCGACGGTGCGGGGGCCTGGTGCGGAGCGGCATTGTGAGCGTGCCGCCCGCGTGAGCCTGGCGATTTCGCGTTGCGCGGAAGGATGGTCGAAGCTCTTGCCTTGGCTTGCGGCGCTGACTGAAGATGAGCCGCTCGCACTCGCTGACGAAGAGGCTACTGGGGAAGAGGTGGCCGCGGCAGAAGACGAGCCGCTGGCGACCGCCGACGACGGCGTTGCAGATGGCGATAGGCTCGCGCGGCCGCCTCTCCACCCTACCGCGACCTTTGGCGAGGAGGCTGAAGGCACCGCGTCGAGCGCCGAGCCAGTGGAAGCTGGCGCACTTGTAGGCACTGCCTCATCGACTTGCTCGCCGATCGTCGTTGCTGCGCTGCGCGGGCCGCTGCGCCACAGCAGCGTGGCTCCCCCAGCTGCGACGAGCAACAGCAGGGTAGCGACGATCACAACCGCTCCTGAACGTCGCAACGGCGGCGGAGCAAACGCGCTTTCGTCGATTGGCGGCGGTTCGCTCACAGTCGGCGTGGAGGTGCGGGAGAATTGGGCCGCCGCGGGCGCTCCCGCTGCGATTACCGATCCACCGTCAGGTTCCTTCTCGCCCAGCACCGGCGCTTGTTGGCTCGTGGGTATCGGTGTCGAGGGCCTGGCGGGCACGTCGGAACTCCGCGATGCGCCCTCGACTTGCCCCGAGGCCGGATCGAGGCTGGAGCTGATCGGGCGGGTCGAGTTTCGAGGCGGGGGCGCAGGCGCGCTGGCCCGCCCCGAATCGCCCTCTGTCGACGCAGGTGTGGCTTGCAGCACCATGGTCTCGAACGCGTCGAGGAGCGCTGCGGCATCCGTGAAGCGATCCTGCGGCTCACGGACCACGCAGTGGCCAAACCACTCGTCGAAGCCTTCTGGCAGCCGAGCCGCGACCCCGTATTCGATGGCGCGCTCCTTAGCCGAAGGAATGGGGTCGAAGAGGATTTCGCGCATCAGCGCGTGCACCGAGGCCTCTTGGTCGGCAGCGGATCGCCAGAACGGTCTTCCTGTCAGCAGCCAAAAAGTCATGAGCCCCACCGCCCATACATCTGTGGCAGGCGTTATCTTGGCGCGCGGCTCAGTTTGCTCAGGAGCCATCCAAGCCGGTGAGCCCAGGGTGGCGGTGGCCGTTGTGCCGGCCTGGGCTGCGATGCGAGCAATCCCGAAATCGAGCACCTTGATGGCCGTCGGCGCTGTAGCGCTGCGGGAGCGGGCCATGAACACGTTCTCGGGTTTGATGTCGCGATGGACCACGCCTGCTTCGTGCGCCGCCGCTAAGGCATGGCAGAGCTGGCGCAGCATCTCGAGCAGCTGCTCCACAGGAATGCAGCCGTGATCGGTGACATGGTCGGCTAGGTCGTCACCTTTGAGCAGCTCCATGGCGATCCAGGGCATGCCGCTGTCCGGCTCCACTCCGGCGCCGATGACCTCCACGACGTGATCCGAGGCGATCAAGGCGCCCACCCGCGCTTCTCGCTGAAAACGCTCGCGCAGCTTCGGATCGGCGACCAGCTGAGGGTGCATGACCTTCAGCGCGCGCTCTTTGCCCGTGCTGATCTGTTCGACGACGTACACCGCGCCCATCCCACCCGCGCTCAACGGGCGAACGACCCGAAAATCCCCTCCCACGACCGCGCCGTGAGTCAGCTGCATGAATCTTGGTGACACGGTAGCTAGTTCGCGCTCCCCGGTGGCGCATCGATGGGCGCGGACACCTAACACTAGCAGTCGCTTGACCGGGTGCACGCAGCGATCTTTGATCCAAGGTGGTCAAAAAGCGTCTCGCATCCTACGTCCATTGAGAGACACACCTTGAGAAACGACAATCCACTGATCGTTTGTGCGGCTTTGGGCTGCATCCTGGCCGTGCTTGGTTGCAATTCGGCGCGCCCTGGCGGCCATGGTGCAACAACCAGTGAGACGCGCAAAAGCAGCAGCACACCACTGTTGCCCAAGCTCGCGTACTTCCCCAAGTTGAAGACGCCGATCGACAACCCGTTGAGCAAAGAGAAAATTGCGCTGGGTAAGATGCTCTTCTTCGACAAGCGCTTGAGCAAGGATGGCAAGCTCGCTTGTGAGAGCTGCCACAATCGTGCTCATGGTTGGTCCGACGACAAGCCGCGGTCGCGAAATGGGCTCGGTGAGGAGGCGCAACGCCATACGCCGTCTCTGTTCAACGTGGGCTACGAAATGAGTTGGGGCTGGGATGGCGCCTCCACCACCCTCGAGCAGCAGGTGCGTACGGTCTGGCAAGAGCAACTTGGCGCCCGGGACCTATTGGCGGCGCAATGTAAGACGCTCGCTGCGCTGCCGGCCTACCGAAGAGCATTCAAGGCCGCTTTTGGCAACGAGCAGATCGACCCTGGCCGCGTGGTCAAAGCGCTGGCGTCGTTCCTACGCTCGATACGCTCCGGCAACGCTCCCTTCGACAAGTCTGAGCAGGGAAACGAAAAGGCCATCAGTGCCTCGGCAAGGCGCGGTTGGACTGTCTTCCGCGACACAGCAGGTTGCGCCGCTTGCCATGCACCGCCGCTCTTCACTGATTTGCAGTTTCACAACGTGGGCGTTGGTTACGACAAGGCAAAACCGGCGCCAGGCCGCGCCGCCATCAGCAAAGACCCAAACGATGCAGGTCGCTACAAGACGCCTGCCTTGCGCTCGGTGGGTAAGCACCCTCCCTATTTGCACGACGGCAGTGCGGCGACGCTCGACGAGGTCGTCGATTTCATGCTCGGCGGCGGTCGCGACAATCCCAACCGCGACAGCGCCATGAAGAAGATAACGCTCAGCGCAGCTCAGCGAGCAGATCTAATGGCTTTCATCCAGGCTTTGCAGCCGCCGGATGAGCCATTTGAGCCTCCCACGTTGCCTTGACAAGCGGTTGTTCAACCCGTGAACGGCGCCGGATCGAATTCTTGGATCTTGTTCTCCTCGTCCTGCAGATCATCTGCACCGGGGAGCGCGTCCTTCTTGTCGTTGATCACGGGCCAAGGCTTGAAGTCGTCGGCCTTGATGGCATCGATGAGATGCTGCGGCCATCCAGTCGTGTCCGCCTCACTCGGCTCTTTGGCGCCGCTGAACACGGCGTTGAGCTCGATGTACGGGCGCTGCTCTTCGGGTAGCTCGTCTTCTTCGAAGATAGCCGTGGTTGGACAGACAGGCTCGCAAGCGCCGCAGTCGATGCACTCTTCAGGCTCGATCACGAGCGTGTTGACGCCCTCATAGAAACAGTCGACGGGGCAGACCTCGACACAGTCGGTGTACTTACACTTCACACACGGATCACCCACGATGTACGCCACTGTTTTCTCCTTCTTTTCGCTGCCAACGGCTTTCTGCCGGGGGGCGCGACTCTAGCGGATCGCGCCACCAATCCACACCTCTTTTTTTGCCGCCTCAAGGGGGCTGCAGGGCTGGCTGAGGGGAGGCTTGCGGCACTGATTGCCTACTCCAACTCGCGCTCTTGTCCCCGCCAAAGTCGCACGATGTTCTCGTGATGCATCGCCAAGATGAGACAGGCGGCGCCTATTCCCAGGGCGATGCTGGCCGCCGGACGTCGGAAGAGCCAGAGCAGCACGGGGAACGACACGGCGGCGACCAACGAGCCTAGAGAGACAACTCGACGAAGGGTGAAGAGCAGCGCAAAAATGGCCACCGCGAGCGCACTGACCAAGGGGTCCAGTGCGATCATGACTCCCAGAGAAGTGGCGACGCCCTTGCCACCCCGAAAACGAAGCCACGGCGAGAAACAGTGACCGATGATGGCGGCGAGGCCTACTGTCGGCAGCAGGTACGGTGCGCCGTCGGCAAAGAAGAGCTGCACCAAGACAACCGGTAACGCGCCTTTGGCCGCGTCCAACAGCAGGACCAAAGCACCGAGCTTCTTGCCTAGGACGCGAGCGACGTTGGTGGCGCCGATGTTGCCGCTGCCCATCGCTGTGATGTCGACGCCGCGCGCGCGAGCCAGCAGGACGCCAAACGGGATTGACCCGCATAGGTAGGCCGTTGCTGTGGCCAACACGAGAGTGACTGTGGCGCTTTGCGTCAACACCACGAGTAAGCATAGCCCCTGCGAAGCGCGGAGGCGCGGTATGGCCGAGAGCCTGCGAAACCTACGGCCACACCACGCCGCCTGACAAAGCCATGACAAGCCAAGCTAAGGTGGAGGAATTGGATGCGCCTCTGCGTGACCCAGGCCCAGCGGGACCTCGGTCTTCATTCTTGGTGAGCATCACATGTGCCAAGTCCACTCTCAGAACTGATTTCAAGCACTTGTGTAATTCCCTGCACACCTGCAGCGCCAACTAGGTTGGCATCTTGGCTACTTTTTGCGCGCCGGTTTCACTCGCAGGTGGCTTCGTCGTCGTTGCCGTGGATGGCAACATTGCCGCTGAAGTCCTTTTCGGCGAGCTCCGAGGCGAGCTCCTCGGCGGCGCAGCTCGGCAGCGATGCGTTCGAGCTGACCTCTAGCTTGTCGCCCAAGTGGCTCAAGTTCTCCAAGCTGCCGATGTTCGCCAGGCTTGCGTTGCTGATGATGGCGAGATGACCCTCGACGGAGTTGAGGTTGTCCAAGCCATCGAGCGTGGTCAGGCTCTTGTTGCCCCGGACCACCATGAAGCCGCCGACGGTCTTCAGATTGGCGAGGCCGGCCAAGCTCGTCAGCGCGTCGTTGCCATGGACGCCAGATTCGTAGGCGCGACCCAGATAGATGCAGTTGCCGACCTCGCGCAGGTTTCCAAGCCCGTCGACATTGCTCAGCTTTGGATTGTCGCTGACCTGCAAGCAGGCGCCGATCTCCTCGAGTCCATCTAGCCCGTCGAGGCTGTCGAGCTGCTCATTTCCACTGATTTCGATGGCTCCGGTGACCTGAGTCAGTTGCTCCAACCCAGCCAGCGAGCTCAGCGCCGTATTCCATACGTAGAGGCTGCCGTTTAGCTGTGTGCATTCCGATAGCGCATCCAGATCTTGCTCGTCGTAGATGCGGTAATCCCCTTCATGGACCCCGCCTTCACAGCTGACGGCCGGAGGGTCTTGGGCGCAGCCACTCAGCAATAGGGATACGAGGCTCAATGCGGTCAACAATCTCAGCTTGGTCATGGCTCCTCCAGATGGGGATGGCTGCGGACGATGTCCCAGCTTAGGAGCAATCCTCGCGCCAAATTGGAGGCCCGCCGCAACTATGGAGAATCAATAGCGAAGAGAGTTTGCCGCATGGGACAACAGCCGCTGCTTGTCCCATGGTCGTGGGGTCCGGGTCTGGGTCCGGGTGTGGGTCCGGGTCCGGGTCCGGGTAAGTGTCCGGGTCCGCGTCCGGGTGAGGGGGCTACTACGACTCTGCGTCCTGGCGGTGACGGTCGGGTGGCAACGCCGGCAGCTTCGCATCGGGTGGACGCACGTAAACAGGCTCGATGCTCGCAAGCTCGTCTCGTCGTCCTGCGACCAAGTGTCTCAGCCCACATCGGCCGATCCAGCGGGCGTCAGGCACCGCGCAGCCGTCCGCTCGAGCGAGTCGAGCTTCGGCCAATCCTCCCGGCTGCTCACCTTGCAGGCCGTCAAAGGCTTCGCCACAAAGTAGTAGGGCACGGGGAGCAACCCCGCAGGCGATGACGGCTTCCCTCAGCGCATCAGTAGCTACACATTGAGGCGGCAGCAGCTGCTTGCCCGCTGGGCCGTACACAGCCATGAAATGCTCATTGCGTTTGGCGTCGAGCAAACAAGCGGCCGCTAGGGTATTTGTTGCAAGCTCAGGCTGTGCAAACGCCGCCGCGGCCATCGCTTCGAGCGAAAGTACCGCGACCATCGGTAGCCCGAGCCCCACGGCGATTCCCTTGGCCGACGCCACCCCTACGCGTACGCCGGTAAACGAGCCTGGTCCCACGTCACAGCACACGGCTTGGAGCTGCGCGCGGTCGCAGCCCGAGGTGGTGATCACAGCATCGATGACTGAGAACAGACGCTCCGCGTGCGCCTTGCCGTCCTCATAGCCATCGACGGCGAGCACAGTTTCGTTGTCGAGCACCGCCACCGAACAGCGTGGCGTTGCAGTTGTGAGCGCCAGCAGCTTCACAGCTCTAGATGCCTCCCAGCCGTGGGCACAGATTACGTCGTGGGTAGCAGCCCCTCGCTGGCGTGCTCCCAAGCTGCATCGATGTTGAGGCCAAGCGCCTCGAAGCGTGGTCGATAATCGCGCTCGTGGGTGCGCACCAACAGCTCTCGGTAGCGTTGTGGCTCCATCAAACCCCAACGGCGGTCGTCGTCCAGGAGCGCCGTAGCGTCATCGGTCTCTTCGACAGGTCCGAAACTGCGCCACAACCTGGTGAACATCGCTGGAAGCTCCGTGTTGAGCATCTTGCGAACCGGAACTTCGTAACGTTGCGCCAGCAAGTACCCGAGCAGCGCCCAGCCGAAGTCACGATGGCCGCGCTCGTCGTTGTACAAGCGATTGAGCGTCTTGCGCGCCACGGCAACATCACTTTGCTTGCGCAGCGCTTTGAGCAGCCTCACACCGACCGTCTCTCGCAAGCAGAACAGCTCGACACACCAGCGACCGATGGCGACCTCAGGGGATTCGTTGACGCGCGCAGGTAAGGACAGTGATTCCGGGGGCAAGGGAGATACACTACCGCCGCCGGCGGCTCGGAAGACGTTGTGTGAGAGCTCGGCGTGATACACCTCTTGCGAGACGACGCTCAGGCCGGCCTGGATGAGGCTTGGGGGCGCGCCGATTTGGATGAGCCAGAGCACCAAGTGATGGGCGATAGCCGCCGATCGGTACTCCGCTTCGACACGCCGCGCCCATTCAGCGATGGCCGCTTCAGAGGCCACCACGAGCTCTTCCTGGGGTTCTTCGCCGCCCTCTTTTTTCTTGTTCTTGTTCTTCTTGTCGCGCGTCTTGTCCTTGCTCTTCTTGTCGCGCGTCTTGTCTTTTCGTTTGCGACGCTTGCGGCCGTCCTCTTTGGTCGCCTTGGCCTTGTCTTTTCGCTTCCTAGCCATGGGCCCCAAGCTACTACAGACCTGGCCCGCGGTCAGGAAGTCGGCGCCATTGTCAACAGCTGCTTTGCGACCTCGACCAAATGGTCTTCGACCGCGTCGAGGGTTGCAGCGCTGCTCTCGATGGTCGGATCGCCGTCGTTCAGCAAATAGGCGATCTCGTTCAGGTCGGCCGTGGCGTAGCGAACGACTAGGAAGATCATCGAACGGGTGGCCATGACGAGCTCGGCCTGGGGGCGCCCGAGCGGTCCAGCCATGCCCCGTGCGGAGGTCAAAATGAATGGGAGCATCTCCCGATCGCCCATTTCGGTGCGCCAGCTCGCTTGGCTCATCAAGTCCCAAAGCATGAGCTTGAAGGCGGGCTTGTTGGCCACGGCGTAGCGAAAACCCTGCCGTACGGCTTGGCCAATCACCTCTGCCACTGTGTCCCCCGGTGAGCCGGCGGCGCCCATGGATAGCCCCTCGCCGATTTGACCGCCCAGCTGTCCAAAAATCTCGTACGCGCTCGCAATGCAGGCTCGGTAGAGTCCTTCCTTGCTGCCGAAGTAGTGTCGGATCATTCCGAGGCTGACGCCGGCCCCCTGGGCGATTTGACGCACCGAGGTCCCCTCGAAGCCGTGGTCGGCGAACAAGTTGGACGCCGCTTCTCGGATGTTGCGCTGCGTCAGCTCTGCGTCGGCATTTACTGGTCGGGCCATCGCGTCGCCTCCAGAATACGGTTCGTCGGCAAAACTGCTACTTCGTTTTTGGCGGGTCGGCCAATTGCAGACGAACCTTTTCGGCTCCAGCTGTCGTGGCGGCTTGGACGAGGAGTCGATGACTCTCGCTCCAAAGCGTGTCGGCAGCTGCCGCGATGTTCTGCTTGGCAGGGCTCTTGTCAGCGGCCAAGAACACCGTCACACCGGCTGCCGGGTGAGGATTGCCGAACAGCGCCCAATGCAGCGCTCGCACTGAAGGTCCGTCCGGTGAGCAGGCACAGGCGCCGATGGCGTCGGGAAGCTCGTCGAGGATGACTTGCTTCATGTCGGCTACCTCGTGGCTGAGCTGGGCAATGACCCGCAGCGCGTCCGGGCAGTCTTGATAGACGTAGGCGATGAGCTCGGCGAGGATTTGCTGACGCTTCGGGGCGCTCGCTTTGTCCATGCGCCGCAAATCCGCATCGATGGCCGAGCTGCCCAGTTTGGGGGCGATGCGTTTGGGATCGGTGAACACGAAAGAGGCCTGCACGATGCCAGCCGCCGCTGCGTGCTGCGTGGCCGACACTACCCGCGACCACGGAACATCCGCGTTGACGGCGACGTAGCAGCGCGGGCTGGCGATGAAGGGCGATCGCTCCATCGCGCGACGCTGCAAGGCAATCAGCTTGGTCAGCGCTTGCTCTAGCTCGAGTCCGAGCGCAATCGGCACACCCTCGAGGATTGCCTTGTCGGCGGTCAGGTGCAGAATCGGTGCTGGGTCGTCAACCGACGCTCCGCTCAGCGGCACGAGCCGCGCGCCCTCATCGAGCAACGACATGGCCAGTGGCCAGCCCGTAGCTTCTACCGCCCTGAGCCATTCCTTGAAATCCGCGACTTGCTCCCGGCACGCATTGCCGACGTCCTGCACATCGTCTGCGGTGGTCGCCGCCGCTGCCACGCTAGCTGTCGCGGTGCTGCTGCCCCGCTCAGGCAGCTGCGCAGGAGGTGTGGGCGAGCAGGCGCCCAGCAGAATCGCTCCAAGCGCACACGCTGTTCGTCTCCCAAGCGCTCGCATACCTCTCGATCAGCTACCCGAGACGGACGCTAGCCGCACGCGATTTGATGGTCCGCTGCCCCTCAGCTTGTGTGTCACATTGGGCCAGAGTGGGACTTGGTGGCCGTGCCACAACAACCGCATGATTGGTCCAACTCATTGAAATCGAGTCCCCCGGTGGTTTGGCCCAGCCTGTGCAACGCTAGGAATGCAAGCTCGTCGATTTCGACGAGGCTCATGCGAAGCAGAACAACCCGCCTCCCCGGTTTGCAATGGTGCAGGCCGGAGGCGGGTTTTTTTCGTTTGGAAGACCCGACCGGCGCTGGCTCTCTTACTTGGGCGTGTTGCAGCTCAAGGCCCAAGCGCAGTGGGGCACCTTCAGAGGCTGCTCGCCAAAGCGCTCTTGGAGGGTCAGGCGCAACCGTTCGTCGAAGCGGGCCACGGTGTCAGGCGAGAGGCTCGCACGGACCCCAGCGCTGGCGCGTACGCGGCCGCGCCATTGCTCGTGGGTGAAGCTCACATCCATGTCGAAGGAAAACGTCTCCAGGTTGCGAAACCCTGCCCGGCGCACGTCACGCAGCCACTTGGGGTAGATCCCGCTGCCACCGCCGAGCTTCCACTCTGCGTTGTAGCGCTTGATGAGCTGCTCAGTTGCTTCCACCAAGTTGTTGGGCAAGGGCAACCAGTCGAAATGGGCGATGACCAACCAGCCGCCGGCCTTGGTTACGCGTCCCACCTCGCGGACGGTCTTTTTTCGGTCGAACCAATGCCAACACTGGCCCGCGCTGACGACGTCGAAAGAGCGCTTTGGCAAGCCGGTTCGTTCGGCTTTGGCGGTCACGTACTCGATGTGTGCGTCCTGGCGCTCGTCCAACTTGCGTGCTTCGTCGAGCAGCTCTTCAGAGCTGTCGAGACCAACGACCTCACATCCTTGTAGGGCGAATGCTCGCGCCATCGTGCCAGTGCCGGTTCCGAGATCGAGCACGCGCTGGCCCGCTTGGCCGATCCCCCGCTGTGCGAGCCGCTCGAACATGGCTTGTGGAAACCCAATTCGGTAGCTCGCGTAATCGGCTGCTGTTTTCCCGAAGTCGACTTTCATGTGGCTCAGCTCGCGGCGATGTCTCGGTGGCCCAACATTGGGCATGGCGACACCCAAGACAGTTTCGTCGTCGAGGAACAAGGCGTCAACCGCGGTAGCTGTTAGCCGATGCCGCCTTCTGCCACATCATTTGGCTGCTGCATCATCTGGCCCGTCCCCATCATCGGGTGGCAGTGGTGTGGCGAGCGCGACATCGGGGCCAGCTGGATCGGGCGGGCCTCGGTTGGGCAAAGCGATGGTGGAGTCGTCGAATCCACCGAACGTGGTCATGACCAGAACAGGATCGTCGAAGAGCACTTCTTCATCACCGTCAGGGGCTTCTACCCCGCGGATACGGGCGACGAGCGCGTCATCTTCGGGCCAGCTCACGGCGCCACCGTCGAGCTCCAGGGCGACGAGCAGACCCAGCCCATCGAGCGCTCGTTCGTGAGGCAGAGGCGCTACTCCGCGCCAGGTGATCGAGCAGGTTTCTGCGTCGCCGTCGATGCGCAAGGTGGTCGCGCGCAAGCTCAGAGCCTGAAGTCGCCTGCTCGCCACTTCACGAAAGAGAATTTTCGCCGCCGGAACGAATGAATGAAGCGTCCCGCCGCCTGGTGAGAGTCCTTCCATGATCAAGCGGTCACCCGCGAGGAGCTCATCGACTCGTTGGTCGGCTGGTGCGGCGTGAAAGAACGCAAAGTCGAAGTCTTCGGGGATCTCGACGATGCGCTGGTCCAGACGACGTGGCCGCATGCCCCCCAGCAGGCGTTTGCGTTCTGGCCACACCCGGGAAAGCGGGGCGAAGCAGGCGGTATGCTCGGCCTCGTTCGGATCGAGGATGTTCGGTTGAGGCCCCGCGGGCTCCGAATTGGCGTTGCTGTGGCCGCAACCAAAGGGATTGGCTTCGCAACCGAAGCCCCCATAGGCGCGCTCGTACACCATCGGCACCTTCTCGAACGGGGCCGGCTCAGGCAGAGGCTCCCCGGCTGCGCCCTCGCGATCCCCCACCACACTGAGCGCTTTGTCGAACAGCTCCGCGTCGCCGCGCCACAAGGCCAGACGTACCAAGCGTTGCTTCGTCGGCTTGCCAGCAAGCGCGTAGGCGTGGCCTCGGAAGATCACTTCCGCGCGCGGCGGCGGCGGCGCCATGTCAGCAGTGATGGCGACGCTGCGGGTCGGCATGTTCTGGTGATGGCGCTCGACATCGTGGATTGGCTCTGGACGCGGCAATATTCGCATGGCCGCTTCGGGCATCAGGCGAAAGCTCGCCTTGGCGATCAGGCTGAGCTTGAGCGCGCCATCGTGGCGCCACAAGCGTGTGGCAGCAGCGACAGGCCCAACCGGGGTCACGGGGACGACAGACGCGAATACCTTGGCCTGAGAGGCGGTGGACATATCCTGCTTGCGGCGCGTTGATGAAGGCGCGCCCACATGCTGCCGTATCGGCAAATCGCTGTCGATGCGAATTGCGATGAGCCGCCAATCGAAGAGCCGCGAGGCGAAGCGCAGCTCGAATCAGCAACAACGAGGTGATAATAGATGGGTTCGCGGCTCCACAGCGGGCTCGCGACGATTACGGAGGCACAGCCATGGCCAGCAACAACTCAACGCGCACCGCGACGGTGGCCTCCTCGCATGGCGGAGCTATTTGCCCTGCAGTCGTATTGGTTTGCGCTGACGACAGCGCGGTCATCACGGTGCGTCTGCTGGGTGAGGGCGAGGCACGCCACGAGGCTCGCCTGGCCACCGCAGTAGCCTATCGGCCCACGGTCGGCGATCGAGTGCTCGTGGCACGAGGGGGCGATGAGCACTACGTCGTCGGCGTGCTCCTTGCCGCCAAGCAACCAGCGCTTGCGATGCCCGATGGCTCTCGCGCCGAGCTCGATGCTGATGGCCGGCTCGAGCTTCGTGACCGTGAAGGTCGCTTGATGATTCGTTTCGCGGACGGGGAGGCGGAGATCCGCGCGGCTGAGGGTGATTTGACTTTGGCTGCTCCTGAGGGTCGCGTGCTGCTGCGCTCAGGAACTGACGTCGAGATCGACGCGAGTCGTGATGTGCTTCAGCGTGTCGGACGCAGACACGCGGTTACTGCCGGAAAGACAGAGCAGCCGCAACTGCAGCTGCAGTCACAAGGTGTGACGCTGAACAGCCCGCGACTGGATCTGACGGCGCAGAACGCGCAGGTTGCGGTCGGCAAGGCCACAGTGGTGGCGCGCGCGATCGAAACGCATGCAGCGAGTCTGTCGCAAGTGGTCGAGCGCTACGAGCTGACCGCTGACCGTCTCGTCGAGAAGAGCCGTGACGCGTTCCGCGACGTGAGCGATCTATTGCAGACCCGAGTTGGGCGGGCACGGCTGCTGGTCAAGGACGTGTACGGCAAGGTGTGTCGGGTCTCGCGCTATGACTAC
>CAZRGL010000065.1:0-29008 GCA_964599485.1 uncultured Polyangiaceae bacterium | reverse complement strand
GCGCGCTCGTCGGCGCTGTTGCGCTGGCCGCGGTTTCGGGGCCGACACCCGGTCCGCTGGGCTTGCTTTCGTCGCAGCCGATCACGGCGAAAAGTGCGATACCGATTGCGACAACAGCGAGCAGTGGGATGGTCGTGTGGTTTCTCATGGCTACCTGGATTGAACTCAGGTTGGACGCACCAACTTACAGATCGGTGCAAGCCTAGCAGCGCCCGGCGACTCAGCACACTAGCAGAGGGGCGTCGTTGCAAACGTGCTTCGACTATACTGCCGCCATGGCGAGCCTAAGCGGCCGAAATCTGTGCGAAAGGGCCTCATCATGCGACTAGTCAAGATTGGTGTTGCGAGTGTCAACGCGACGGTCGGCGCGGTGCGGTCCAACGTGGATCGCTGTGTCGAGCTGGCTCATGAGATGGCCCAACAGGACGTGACCATCGCCGCCTTTCCCGAGCAGGTCGTCGGCGGCTACGCCACTGAGGACTTGATCCAGTGGCGAGGCTTCGTCGCGGCACAGCGTGAGCATCTGCAACGCTTTGCGGACGAAACCGCAGCACTGGGCACTGTGTTTGCCTTGGGCTTGACAGTTGGCGTTGGTGGCAATCTCTTCAACACCGCTGCCCTCGTGCACGGTGGCCGCATCGTGCTTTTGTGCGCCAAAGAAAAACTGCCCACCTACAACATCTTCTACGAAGCGCGCACCTTCTCGCGCGGGGTGGCGCACATGCATCTCGACGCGGCGGGCGCGCCACTCGCCGACGCCATCGTCGCGCTCGATTTCGGCACCGTCGCGCTCGAGGTCTGCGAGGACATTTGGTCGCCAGAGGGGCCGATGCGGCGGCGCTGCTACGGCGGTGCCGAGCTCGTCCTCAACCTTTCGGCTTCGCCTTATCGAGCTGGCGTGGTGGGCACGCGCCGGGAGATGATCGCGACCCGAGCAGCGGACAACCAAGCGACGGTTGTGTACGCCAACCTGGTGGGCGGCAACGACGGCTTGGTCTTCGACGGTGGTGGTTACGTCAACCAGAACGGTCGACCCATGCTCGAAGCGGCACGTTTTTGCGAGGGTTTTGAAACTGCGGTCGTGGATCTCGACCGCACGACGCGCTGCCGGCGCGAGGCCAGCACGTGGCGCAGTGATGCCGAGCGTTTTCAGCACCAGGAGCAGCCGATCTTGAAATTGCACAGCGAGGCGCCCACGGCTGATCGCAGCAAGCTTCGCTACCCGTTGCCACTTGGATATGCGCCGCCACGGGGCGTGGGCGGGCATGTCGACTCCGGGGACTACCCGAGCTTCTTCTTGCCGGCGACGCTGCCCGAGCCCCCGCTACCGCCCCGCGAAAAGCTGCTCGACGACATCTACGAGGTGCTGGCCTTGGGCGTGGCCGACTACTTCCGCAAGACCGGCGCCTTCAAACGCTTTGGAGTCGCGCTGTCCGGCGGGCGCGATAGCTGCTTGTGCTTGTTGGTCGCCTATCGGGCGTTGCAACTCGTCTGCCCCGATCTTGGCGACGAGCCGCTGCGTCAAAAAGCAGCGGAGATGATTCACGCTTTCTATATGCCGACGCGTTTCTCCAGCGAAGGCACCCGCGGCGCTGCTGAGCAGCTCGCGGCTGACATCGGTGCCAGCTTCATGGTGCTGCCCATCGAGCAAGCCTTCGAACGTGAGCGCGAGGCGACCGCGAGCATGCTGGAAGGCGGCGACGGACAGAGCGCGACGGTGACACCGATAACGGAGCAGAACATCCAAGCGCGCATTCGGGGCACCAGGATGTGGAACTGGTCGAACAGCAGCGGCGCGCTGTTTCTTCAGACCGGCAACATGAGCGAGAAGTCGGTCGGTTACACCACGGTGGGAGGCGATCTGGAGGGCTGCTTCAGCGTGATCGCCAATCTTCCCAAAACGGTGGTGGTCGCGCTGCTCGGCCGCTTGCACAAGCGCTTCGGATTCGAAGGAATCGAAATGAGCTTGGCCACGCTGGCCGGCCCTGAGCTTGCGGATGATCAAGCAGGAGAATCGGAGCTGATGCCTTTCAGTGTGCTGGATTGCTGTCTGTATCTCTATGCGGCCGAGAAGCTCTCTACCGAAGAAGTAAGCGAGGTGCTGCCTTCGTTATTCCCCGAAATCGATGCCGAGCAGCTTCGCGCCTGGGCGAGCAAATTCTCGCAGCTCTTCACCCGCTCGATCTTCAAGTGGGTACAAGCGCCGCTGACCATTCACGTTGGCTCGCTCGATCTGGACCGCGAGCGCGCGCTGCAATTGCCCGTCGTGCAGCGTACCGAGTGGTGACGACTCCCGCACATGAAGAGTCAATGAGCACTATTGGGGGCTTGACGATCACTTCGAGCTTCTCGAGCAGCGCGCGCAGTCCCGCGCGCATCTCAGCGCGTTGTCGAATCGGTGGTCAGGCGTATCGCTACGCTGCTGTGGAGCGTGGCTGGAGGCGACGCCGTCTGCGCTTTCAAGTCTGAAAGCTTCAGCCCCATCCCGCCGAGGGAATGGCGTGAGAGCTTGCGCAGGATCCACGAGAGGTCGAGGTGGAAGGACATCGGTTGGCCCGCGATCCGGTCTGCGAGCAACGGCATCAGCTCCGACAAGCAAGGGGTCAAGCGCCACCTGCGCGGCTGGATTTGCTGGGCGCATTGGACCTTGGGCTTGGCCAGCTCCCCACCGACGCTAACGCGGCCTTGTTGCCCTCGAACTTGGGTGTCGACGTCGACATGGCCGAGTACGGTCCGCTGATCCCAGGAACCGACTGCGACGTTTGCGAAACGGATGCGTACGGAGCCGGGATGTGTACCAACAGCTGACAAGACAGGCGGCAGACGTGGATCGAAGCCCGTGACATCGAAGGCCAATGCGCGAATGTCATCGGGTAGCCGATCCAGGATCACACTCGACCGACCCCAGCGGCTCAGCTGGCCAGTCTGCCAGAGAACGTAGAGGAGCTGGTTCATGCCGTGGGCATTCGCGAGCAGGTCGATGCGCGGCGCGCGCGGAGACCCCAGGCCACCGAAGCGGGGAGGCTCGACTGACGAGCGGGGCGGTCCCGTGATTGCCGAATCGACCTTTGGAGAAGCCAGGCTCATGGCGGGACAAAGCGTCAACACGAGCCCTTCGGGGCTCACCACCGGCTCAGAGCCGAGGCGCAGCGATATCCGATCTTGGGGTCGCTGCTCGAACAGAGAAAATGGCTGGTTGAGCTTGCCCAATGACGAGTTGAGCTCGCGGATGACTGGTCCGATGTGGTTGGTGATGGTTGCGCGGGCCTCGCTCGTGACGATGCTCTCCGTCGTGCCGTCCCAAAGCCACCGAACGAAGTCGACGACCTTGATCGTGGCTGCCCCGGAGCACTCGTCCCTCAGGGGCCCTTCGAAGAGGGGCTCCAATGGTGTGGTGCGCTGGATCTGCAGACGGCCATCCTCGTTGCGAAAAGCAAGTCGGGTGCGCGCCCCAATGCGGGTCGTGTCGGGGAGCGTTGCGCCCAGGCTCACCAGGATGTGTCCCCTACGCATCGACAAGACCATTTGGACGCGCGTCGCCTTGGGCAGGGTGATTTTGGTGGCGGGCCCGCAGCGGAACGTTACCGGTAAGTTTGCATTGAGTTGGCGTTTGGCAATCTGCGCCAGCGCCCCGCCTCCTTTTGTCGCCTCGAATACGCCGGGACGGATCCTCACCGAGAATCCGCAACCGTCGGGTTGGCCTGCTCGATCGAAAGGACCCATGAGCAGTGGTATGTCGATTCCTCGGTGCCAGCGTTTTCCGTACTCGACCGCCCAGCCACGCAGCGCCAGCCCAGGGCCGCGCTGATCGGCGACTCCTGCTGGGTCGAGTCGCTTGAGAATCGACTCGGGACCCAGCGACACCGGCGGTGGAGCCACGCCCGACGCGACGAGCTGGTAGGGCCCTGAGCCATCTATTTCCGCATGGAGTCGTTTTGCCGAGCCGGTGTGCGCCAAGCCGAGGGGCAAGGCAAGGGCTGCTAGTGCGACGATCGCGGTTCCCAGTGCGATCTCGCCAAAGCGACGGCTGCCGCTCACGAGGCCCGTCCCGTCAGGCTGTACAGAAGTACGATTGAGCCGAGCTCGAGCAGGACTACCAGCAGGGTCGTGCGCCTCACCGCCGAGGTCATGGCCGTGGTCACCTGATCGGCCCGCTCCTTGGGCTCGCGGCCTTTGGCCACCACGATTGAGGCGATGCCCAGCGCGTAGGCGACCATCAACCAGATCCCCCGCCACAAGTACGATACCCGCTCAGGCGCGGGGGCTACGAAATCAGCAGTGAGCTTCGCGAGCGCGTCAGGGACTTCGTAATGGTGAAATAGCAGCCAGCCGCCAGCGGTCATCGCGGCCACGAATACCGCCGCGGTGACCAGGTACGACACAAGCAATGCTAGCCACGCTGGCGACCAGAGATAACGGGCGGGCGGGATGCCGAGCCCCTCGAGGGCAACCACTTGGCCGCGCAAGCTGATCCCGCCCAGCCAGGCATTCACGGCGCTACCGCTAGTGGCCGAAAAGACGATCGCAGACAGCGGTGGCGCGAGTGACAGAATGTACGAACCACCGATCATGGTGAGCATGACAGACGGTCGCAGCGCGGCGCTGATGTGCACCATGATGTAGGGCACGGTGATGCCCATCAAAAGCGCTACCGTGGCGTAGAAGAGCAACGGTCGCAGCAAGCTCTGCGCGAGCGCCAAGGCCAGAACTCTCAGAGATGGGCCGAACAAGCGGGGATCGAACATGTGCAGAAGCGCCGCACCCGCAACACGCAAAGTGGCAAACCACTCTCGGGCGCGCGCGCTTCGCCCACCGACCAGCTTGGTGTCGCGTGACTGCATCAGAAGGCGCTCGACGGCTCGTTCGAGCTCATCGAAGCGGCGCCCGCGCTGTTCGTAGTTGCCAGGCTCGGCGGGGCCTGACCAACCTGGCACAGCCTCGACCAACTGCTTCTGCGTCGGATCGAGAAAGAGCACCACGTCAGAGGCCTCTGCGGCAAGGACCAGGTCGTGGGTGATGACCAGGATCGCGATGTCGTGTTCTCGGGCTTGTTTGACCAGAAGGCTCGCCAAGCGGCGTACACCCAGCGGATCGAGACCCACCGAAGGCTCGTCCAGCACGAGTAAGCGCCGGCCCGCTGCCAAGGCGCGCGCAATTGCGAGTCGCTGCGCTTGCCCGCCGCTCAGTTTGGCCACGCTGCAGCCAGGCGCTGCGAGCGCCCTGTCGAGCTCGACTGTCGCGAGCCAACCTGCAACATCATGGGCGAGCTGTCCTTGCTCACCACCGCCCGCTCGGGCGAGCTCGATGTTGCCCGCTACGTCGAGGTGGTCGACCAGCGCGCCGCGTTGAGGCACATATGCGTGCTCTGTGCCAATTGTTCGAGCACCGCAGCTCACCGCGAATCCTTGCTGGCGTAGGGCCTCTGGATCGAGCATCGCTTTGACTACGGTGCTCTTGCCAGAGCCGGACGGGCCGAGCAACGACACGACCTGTCCCGCCTCGACCTTGCATTCCGCGCCCTCGACAACAGCTGCTCCACCAGGAAGAGCTACCGAAAGATCTCGCATCTCGAGCATCATGGATGCCAGCTTGCACCTGTGGTCGAGCTGATGAAACGACCATGTTGGCCGCAACCCCGAGGTGGGGTCTTGGCGCCCTCGCAATTCGGCTCGATCCCAGAGGCCGCTAGCAGCGCAGGTAAGCTTGTCTTGCTGATCCGCGCCAACAACGAGTCAAGCAGGCTGGCGCGGACCCACTTGTGGAGGACACGACGACAGCTGCCCGCGAGCTCGAAACGCGATATCTGGAAAGCAGCTTTTGCTTGCCACCCAAGCTAGGAGGTTTGAGGCTAAGAATGGGCCCAACTCACTGAGCGAGTTCGGCATCCTCTAGTTATGACGACGAGCAAACAACTCGACACCTACGTCGTGCGGGCGGGCGATGCGCGCGTCGGCCCGGTCACGCTCGATCAGCTTCGGCGCGGATTGGAGGCCGGCAAGATCCCAGAAGACGCCGAGGCCCAGAGCATTGCCGGCGGTGATTGGAGGCCCGTGGCCGAGGTCGCGGCCCGCTTCGTGCTGCCGCCTCCTCGGCTACCACCAAGCCCGCGCCTACCTGAGCCCTCGTGGTCGGATTTCGAAATGGGCGAGGTCGTCCCGCCCGATGGCGCCCCGCCGTTACCGTCGAGCGCTACCTCCGATGAAGCGACGAGCACAGCAGCCACGGCTACTTTTGGCCGCCCCCATTTCTTGGTCTTCGTTCCTGGCAGTCTGGAGCCGCCCGCCGGTCCGTTCACGACGTCTGAGCTCAAAGACCGAATGGACCGCGGAATGTCCCCATCCCACGCGAAGGTTTGCGTGGTGGACGAGCACGCTTGTTGGATCCCAATCACCCGATTGTTCGACGAACAACCCTAGTCCGACCAGCACATCGCGCTCCGAAACACCAGCCCGAAGCGGCTTGCCAGCCAGACCGAATCGGGATCATGGTTACCTTCGGCGATGATAGCGGCAATACCGACTCAAACGACACCGCATGCGCTGTCGCCTCGTGAGCTCGTTCGCTGCAAAGTCACGTGCCTCGGCGTACATGAGATTGCGGTGGTCCGAGACGTGATAACAGCGCATCAGTAAGTGCCCGAGCTCGTGTGCGAGCGTAACCTCAGGCGAATTGCGCCTGACGTAGACCCCCTCGTTTCTCAGTCCGCGATATTCCCTTCGGTGGTAGCACTTGCCGAAGGCGGTAGCGTTGGGGACCCAATACGAGCACACCTCGTGACGGCGGCCACGGTTTTCGGCCAGCAGTGCGACGACCTCCTCGGTCAGAGGAAAGGTGGTCCCTTCCACGTCGTCGAGGCGGAATGTTGCTGGTGCGCTGAGGCGGGGCCCTCCACTCTCTCGGATGAACCGGTCTTCTAGCATTCTGAGGATATTTCGGGTTCTCGTCGCGTCGAGGTCGTCTCTGTGGCCCTGCACGATCTCGATGCGATGGGGGTTGAAGACCTGATTTGCCTTGTCGAAGGACGCGTCCAGCTTCGTGTCCCAATCAGCCGCGCTGCCCGTCGGGTTGAGCGTTGCGATGCGCACGACAACGCGATAGTTGGCGCACCGTTGGGTCGCCGCTCCTACCTCACCATCACACATTGGGGTTGGGGACCAAATTGTGACTCTGGGCTACTGGCCCTTGCCGAAGAGGTCGTCTACGGCCTGGTTGACCTCACTCGAGGAGGGGCCCGACTGGGGCGCATCGGGGCGGCGCTGGGCGCCGGAGCCAACCCGCAATCGCTGGATGCGCTCAGTCAGCCCGCCGCGAGGATCGTAGTAGTTGGGATCGAGCTTGGCGAGCCTCTCGAAATAGTGCAGAGGCTGCTGCGGCATGGCGTTCATCTCGTAGGCATTGGCAATTTCGTAGCCAAGCGCAAGCTCCTGCTCGCGGGTCTTGTGGTGTGCATTGAGCGCTCGATGCATGACCTCGAGCGCGCTGTCGAGGTCGCCGAGTTGCAAGTGGATGGTTCCGATCATCGACAAGCAGAGACACTCGCGGTGGGGGTCGCGCGCCGACAAGCTCAGCTCGCTGATCGCATCGGTGTGAAGCCCCATCTCCATGTATGCGACGCCGAGGTCGTAGTGCGTCTGCGCATCTCCATCAGCGACTTGGCTCCGGACGCCGGCTCGTACCTGGTCCATGAACTCCGGCGCGATCGAGTCGTAGGCGGTGCGTGGCGCCGCCTGCTGCACATAGCCGCTGTGGTGTGGTGCGGGCGGATATCCTTGGTCGGGTGAGGCGTAAGTGCCATGTTGGGTAGCGGCGTTTGGGTCTTGCTGGGGCGTGGCGTAGTGGCCTTGCTGGGGGACAGAATGATTGCCCTGCTGGCTGCCACCGGGCCCCAACGCAGGTGCTGCGGGGGCGTAGCTGCCGTGCTGGGGTTGGGGCGCTGTCGGGTAGCCTGGTTGCTGCGGTAGGGGCGGCGGCGGGTAGCCCGCCTGGCCGACGGGATAGGGGCCACTGTGTGAGGTGCGCTGTGCGGCCATGGCGTCGATGTCTGCCAAGCGGTCGAGCACCAATGGATGGTTGGGCATGCGCTGCAATTGCTCGTTGAGCAGTGCGCGGGCCTCGTCGAAACGGCCGCTCTCGGCGAGGGCCTCGGCGTGATCGAGCGCAACCTCGTTCAGCGACTGCCGCGAAGGTGGCTCTGGCTGTCCGCGTTGACTCGCAAAAGGATCATCGAGCTGGGGTTGGCCGCCGTGGCCGCCCGTGCGGTGGAGTGCTTCGTCCACACCGCCCGATTCGACATCGTAGGATTGCAGCGGCACGTCCAGCTGCAAGTCTTCGACCTGTTGGTGAGACGGCGGCGCGTAGTGCTGTTGTTGCTGCTGCTGCTGCTGCTGCTGCTGCTGCGGTTGTTGCGGTTGACCGAAACCGAGCTGCGCGCGCATTTGGAGGGCATCGGGTTGCCCAGGCTGCAGCAGCAGTACTTCGTCCAACATCTGCAAGGTCTGGTCGATGTCGCCTCGCTGCCAGAGCTCTTGGGCGAGAATCAGCTTCTCGGCGATGGCGCCCGCTTGGTCGCCAGCTTCGAGGAGCAGGTCGCTGAGCTTTTGCCGAAGCTGCGACGAGTTGCCGCTGGTGCGCAGGCCATCTCGCAACAGTCCAATGGCATGCACGACATGGCCGGCTGCGCGATAGTTCTCGGCGTCCGCGATGAGCTGCTGGGCCGCTTGCTCCTGGCTCGAGGCTTGCTCGAACAACATCGCGTCGTCACTGAGCGTTTGGATGTCGCCATCGCCGAGCTCGAACACCTCGTCGATCGATTCCTCGAGCACAGGCCGTTGTCCGGGGCCCGAGGCATCGAGCTCGTCGATGGGGATGTCCTCATCAATGCTCAGCCCTTCCCAGTGGGCGCGCAAGGTGCGAACCACCGGATCGTTCGGCGCTCGGTCGACCAGCTTCTCCATCAATGCCGAGAAGTTCTCCTCGTTGCCTTCATCCTTCGCTACGCGCGCGGCCTCCTTGAGCACCTCGATCGCTTTCTTTGGCTGATCGATGGTGTCGAAAGCCCGCGCCAAGATGCTCAGCGTCTCGAGGTCCTTGGGATTGGCCTTGAACGCAATCTGGAGCTTGCTCAGCGCGGTCATGCCGTCGTTCGGGCCGCCGCGCTCCAAATAGGTCAGCCCGGCCATGCGCGCGTAGGCTGGGTCTTGGCGGTATTCGAGCAACCGCTCCAGCACCTTCAAGGTGTCGTCCAAGCGACCGAGCTTGAGCATGATGCGCGCTGCTTCGCCGAAGGCATCAATCGCCCTGTCCAAGTCGCCCAAGCGGGCGCGCGAGTCGGCGACGCGCAAATGTGCGATGGGGTTTTGTGGATCGAGATCCACGACACGCTTGAAGATGTCCAGCGCGTCGCGCTCCCGCCCTTCTTGTCGCAGCCGCGTGGCGACTTCGTCGTAGGCGGCCAGGGCATCGCTGGTCAAGCCGAGCTGGGTGTAGATCTCTGCGAGCCTTGGGACGATGTGCCCGTACCGCCCTTCGAGATGCGAGGCGTGTCGCCGGATGATGCCGCGGATCTGCTTGTAGACCGCGATGGCTTTTACCGAGAATCCCTCCCGATAGTAGAACTCGCCCACCTGCTCGTAGGTGCTGATGGCTTCTTCGAATTGATCGAGCTTCAGGTGCAGATCGCCGATCTTCAGCAGCGTGCGCACGTCGCCCGGATCGTCGGCGACGAGCTTGTGGTACTCCACGATGGCTTTGTCGTACCGTTTCTTGTCGACAAGCCTCTGGGCTACTTGGAGTATCTTCTCGCGATCGACCGCCACCGAGGGAACCTAATCCTGCGCGTTTTCTAGGGGTACGACCCCCCCGACCCTCGGTCCGTAGTGAGGGAACGCACCAACCACCATCCTCACTACTATCGACATTCTCGGGCGCCAACAAGCGGCTCGGCGGCTTGAAGGACCAGAAAAGCCATTCTGGCCCATATTTAAGTGAGACATGTAGGACCAATCCTCACCCTGGCCCACTCATCTGGGCAACTTGAAGACGACTGTGAACGTGGCGGCCAGAGCGGTCAGTACCAGGCCTGCGAGCAGCATCCGAAGTGGCCCGAGATCCGTCGACCTCCCCGTCGCGAGTTTTTTGGCCCGCGCGCCGATCAGATGGTGGATGGCAATGACTGCAAGGGCGAAGACCAGCTTGGCGTGCATGAAGTGCGTGCGTGACAAGAAATAGGGCACATCCATGACGAGACGCCCTACGCCGGCCAGCAAGGACACCAGGAAGGCCGGTACCGCCAACTTGAGGTAGATGCTGCGCGCCAAGGTGCCCCGGAGCGTTGTTTCCGCATCGGCCAGGAGAACCAGGGCTACCGCGCATAATCCGCCCAGCCAGAACAAATTTGCACTCACGTGGAGCCACTTGAGCGCGAGGTCGAGCTTCATCCATAGCCTCCAGCGGCGGTTCCCTAACCTGAATCATTCACCGCGTCACCGGTTCTGAGTGAATAATCCGGGCTGGCCAAGACGCTGGTTGAGGGCATCCAAGCGCTCGCTTGACCGAAAGTGGCCTTTTCGGCTCCACATTTGCTCGCGCGGGCCTACACTTCGTTCATGACAGACCATGCCCCGAGCCACCTGGCCCCCTTCGCCCCAGGTGGGGACGCAGGCATCGATGCCGCGACGTGTGAGCGGCTGCTGGCCACATGCATGTCTCAGGGTGGCATCTACGCCGATTTGTTCTTTGGCTACAGTCGCAGTGCCAGCTTCAGTTACGACGAGGGGATTCTCAAGTCGGCGGCACGTGGTGTTTCGATGGGGCTCGGCGTGCGGGTGCAGCAGGGCGACGCCACGGGCTATGCTTATACCGAGGATCTGAGCTTCGCTGCGATGCGCCGCGCTGCCGAGACGGCCGCACGTATCGCAACCGGAGCTGCGCCGGGTGAGACGCTCGCGCTCGAGCATCGCAAGTTGCCGAGTCGCTACCAACTCTCGTCCTACTCGATCGATGAGCCAGCGCTCGACAAGCGCGACCTGCTCGAGCAAGCCAGCAAAGCCGCCCTTGGCCGCGATCCGTTGATCGTCCGTGCCGAAGCGGGATTTGCCGAGAGTATTCGCGAGGTGCTGATCGCCACCAGCGACGGGCGGATGTGTTTCGACGTGCAGCCGATGATCCGCTTCACGATTCGCGCCGTGGCTGAGCGCGACGGCAAGCGTCAGAGCGCACTGAGCGGTGGTGGTGGGCGCATGGCGATGGATTACTTTGCCGAGCGCTCGCCCCAGTGGCACGCCGAGCAAGCGGCCAGCCGCGCCATCACCATGCTCGACGCCCAGGAGGCGCCAGCAGGTCAAATGGAGGTCGTGCTCGCTCCGGGCGATAGCGGCATTCTTCTTCACGAGGCGATCGGCCACTGCCTCGAAGCCGACTTCAACCGCAAGGGGACCAGCCGATACGCCGGGCAGATTGGACAGAAGGTGGCCAGCGAGCTGTGCACCGTTGTAGACGACGCAACGCTCGAGCGATCCCGCGGCAGCATCAACGTGGACGATGAGGGCAACGAGCCGGGCAGGACGGTGCTCATCGAAAAGGGCAAGCTCGTCGGCTACCTGCACGACCGCATGTCGGCACGTCACTACGGTTTGCCGTCCAGCGGCAACGGACGACGCCAGAGCTATGCGAGCACGGCCTTGCCGCGGATGACCAACACCATCCTGCTTGCCGGCGAGCATGACCCGGACGAGATTCTCAAGACAGTCAAGCGCGGGATCTATGCCAAACGCTTTGGGGGCGGGCAGGTGGACATATCCAACGGGGATTTCGTTTTCTCGCTCACCGAGAGCTATCTGATCGAGGATGGCGTGCTGACGCGGCCGCTCAAAGACGTAAATCTGATCGGAAATGGTCCAGACGTATTGACGCGGGTCAGCATGCTCGGCAACGACGTAGAGGTGTCCGATGGCATCTGGACTTGTGGCAAAGATGGACAGAGCGTTCCGGTGGGGGTTGGATGCCCAACTGTCAAGATCGACGAGATCACGGTCGGTGGCACCAAGCTTTGAGCCAGGCGAGGAGTAGAGCGATGAACGAGTCGAAGTTCGAGTGGAGTTTGTTTTCCCAGCGCGGGCGCGCTTTGGCACTGTTTGCGTTGCTGCCTGCCGCGATGGCGGTCGTGGCGACTTCGTCATGCGCAGGCGACGATTGCACGCCCGGCCGACAGAGCTCCTGTGCTTGTCCTGGCTCTAAGGTAGCGGGCTACCAGGTATGCGGTGACGACGGCACCTGGGCTGCCTGCAAGTGTGATGGCGGCGAGGGTGGGGGGACCACGACGAGCTCGAGCACGGACACTGGCACGAGTACGAGCACCGGTTCCGGCGGCGCCACGACCACGAGCGCGGGCGGAAACGGGGGTAGTGGTGGTGTATCGTGCGCCCCGCCGAATCTGCTCTGTGGTGGCGATTGTGTCGATCCGCAGACCGACAAGGCTCACTGCGGCCAATGCGACAACGCGTGTCCGGCGGCGGCCTCGTGCACAGCGGGCAGCTGCGTTTGCCCTGATAACAAGACAGCGTGTGGGCTGAGCTGCGTCGATGCCCAGACCGACGCGAAGAACTGTGGCGGTTGCGGCCACGATTGCCTCGGCGGCGCGTGCGCAGCCGGGCTGTGTCCGAGCGAGCCGATTGTCATAGGCCAGGTGTTGCCCTATTCGATCGCCTTGGACGCTAGCTATGTCTATTGGACGAGCGGTGGGGCCCAGAACAAGGTGCTCCGGCGCCCCATCACCATGAGCGGAACTGAGGAGCTCGCGACGGGCCAGAGCAAGCCGCGTGAGCTGGCGATCGATGTCGTCAACGGGCAGTTGTTCTGGAGCAACTACGGCCAATCAAGCGATGCACAGGTCATGCAGCTGAAGATCGGCAGCGGCCCCGCGGCCCCTCTGGTCGATCAGCAGAACAAGGGCGTGTGGGGCCTGGCGATGATCAACGACAACGTCTACTTCGCCAACCAGCTCGAAGGGACCATCAATCGTGAATCGGTGATGACGCCGACCGGCGTTCAGGTGCTGGCCTCGAAACAAGCGACGCCGTGGGATGTCGCTGTCGACGCGCAATACGTTTACTGGACCAACTACGATGGCGGTGACGTTCGACGGGTCTCCATTGGTGGTGGACAGCAGGACGTGCTCGCCACCGGTCAGGGCAATCCGGTTGGATTGGCCATAGACGCTACCCACGCGTATTGGGCTACCGAGACCAGTGGCGAGATTAGCCGGGTGCCTCTGACGGGAGGCAAGACGGAGCTCATCGCTAGTGGGCAGACCAAGCCAACCTACGTCGCGGTCGATGCAGCGCACGTCTATTGGACGAACTTCGGCAACGGCACGGTCTCACGTGCACCGCTTGCTGGTGGTGACGTGGTCGTCGTCGCAGCTGGGCAAAACAAGCCGTACTACCTGCTGGTCGACGCTACGCATGTCTATTGGACCACGTTGGCCGGTGGCACGATCATGCGCGCGCCCAAGTAGCGGCTGTGGGCGCTGCCTACATTGTCGTGGTCGGTCACGGTCCGGAGCTTGGCCGTGAGGACGGCGCCGTGCAGGTTCTTTCCGAGCTTGGTGCGACGGTCAAGACGCTGGATCTGTGGGACGACCCGATCACGGTCATTCCCGAGGAGGGCGAGACCATTCGCGCGGTGCTGGTTGAGGCGCTGCAACGGCCAGATATTGCTGAGGCCGCCATGCGGGCTTTGCGTCGCGAGCCTCGTCTCGCCGAGTGCGGCTTCATCGTTGCGGTCTCGGCAGGACAAGTTGCTCAGCTCGATCCGTCTACCGGTTTCGACGATCTCGTGCTCGTTCCCTATGTTCCTGCCGAGCTGTATGCACGGCTGCGGAAGGTCGAGTGGTGCCGCAGCGAGTTCGCCAACGAGGAGCGCATCAAGATTGGCGACATCGTGATTGACAGGCATGGTCACGAGGTACAAGTGAGTGGCAAGCGCGTGGCCCTCACCGCGCGGGAGCTCGCTTTGCTCCTTTACTTGTGCGATCGCCGTGGGCGGGTCGTGTCACGGGCTGAGGCGTTGGCGCGGGTTTGGGGCGATCGCTACGAAGGAGGTCCGCGCACGGTCGACATCCACGTTCGACGGCTCCGCAGCAAGCTGGGTGATGGGTTGCCGCTGCGCACGCTGCGAGGCGCGGGCTACAAGATCACCGAGCCGAACGAGCTGGCAGACCAACCCCGAAGCGGGCCGGTCAGCGCGGAAGCGACACCATCATGACCGTCGGCCCATTGGCGGTGTCGATTGGTTGCCCCGCAGGCATTGGCCCCGAGGTGGCGGTCGTGGCTGCAGCCAAGCATCAACGGCCGGTGCTGCTCGTAGGTGAAGAACGCGTCATTCGTCGCGCCGCACGTCGTCGTCGGGTAGCCCAAAAGCGCTTGGTGCAAGTGAAACAGGCCGCAGACGTGCGTGCTCTGCCAACCGGTAGCTGTGGAGTTTGGCTGTCGAGCCACCCGCTCGAGGACGCGCATGTTCTGGGAACGCCGAATCGTAGCGCGGGGGTGGCGCAGCTGGCTTGGATCGATCAAGCCCTGGACTTGGTCGTCACCGGTGCTTGTAGCGCTCTTGTTACCGGTCCCGTGTCGAAAGAGGCCATCGCCTCGAGCGGCGCACCGGGCGCCCAAGAGTTCATCGGGCACACCGAGCATCTCGCGCGCAAGCTAGCGGCGCGGGAGGTCGTGATGGCATTTGCCGGCAAGCGCTTGCTGACTGCGTTGGTCACGACCCATCTGCCCCTCGCCCAAGTGCCTGAAGCCGTCACACGAGAGAAGGTCGCAACGACCTGTTTCTGGCTGGCCAGGCTAGCCCAACAGCTGAAGGGTTCGCAGCCGAAGGTAGCGGTTGCCGCGCTCAATCCCCACGCAGGGGAGGGCGGCCTATTGGGTCTGCAGGAACGACAAGTCATCAAGCCCGGCATGGCGCTCGCGCGCCGTCGGCTGCGCCGCGCCCAGCGCTCGGTCGAGCTCGTCGGGCCCTTGGGTGCTGAGACAGCGTATCGCCAAGCGGCACGGGGCGAGGTCGACGCTGTGGTGGCCATGTATCACGACCAAGCGACCATCGCGTCCAAGCTCTTGGGCTTTGGCCACACGGTCAACATCAGCCTCGGCCTGCCCGTCGTGCGCTGTAGTGTCGATCACGGAACGGCCTACGATTTGGCCTCGCTAGGCGGGGCCTCGGCAGGGAGCATGGGTGCAGCCATGGCCTTGGCAGAGCGTTTGGCCTCACGATAGCAATACGGGATCTGCGCGGCCTCGAGCCGCTTGCGCGCTACCTCGATGGCCACTGAGCTGGCGTCGCAGCCGATGAAACGTCGCTCCAGTCGGGCCGCTACGACGAGTGTGGTGCCGCTGCCGCACATCAAATCGGCCACCACGTCGCCAGGTCGTGAGGACGCACGAATGATCCGCTCGAGCAAGCGCTCTGGTTTCTGAGTCGGATAACCCGTGGCTTCCTTGCGCAACGGCGTGTTGGCGACCATGGCCGAGATGTCCGTCCACACGCTGCCCAAGCGTCGTCCCTCGTCGGCGTAGTAGCGGTAGCACTTGTCTTTGATCTTCCGCTCCCGATAGCGTCGCCCCTCTGCATCGACCTTGGTGAAGTGCATCTTCAGGCTGGTCTCGGCGTAGGGCTCACGTAGCAGCGGGTGGTCGACTTGGAATACCAGCTTGCGAGGGTCATGTTTGGCGTAGAGCAAAATGGTCTGGTGGGTGACGGCAAAACGACGCGCGCCGCGACTACCATTTCCCGGTGTCCACACCACTTCGCCAGCAAAAGCGCGCCGGCCAAAGACGCGGTCGCAGCTCAGCTTGGCCTCGTGCACTGCGCGATGATCCATGTGAAGCCACAAGCTGGCGTGCTCGCTCATACGCTCCCGAATGAGCGCGAGCCGCGGTTCGAGGTGGGCAATCAAAGCACCCGCGTCGCCGCCATCTACATACGCGGCGCGGCCGCTGTTGCGCTGTCGCTTGCCGCGCGCTTGTCCCTTACGCTCGCGCATGCTCATGGTGGTGCCTACCGAGTAGGGCGGATCGAGATAGACCAAGTCGAAGCGCAGCGCGTCGTCCAGCTCGGCGCAACCGTCGGCCGCATCGCCAAACATCAGCAGGTGCTCGTCGCTCGGGCTCGTCGCGGTCATGGCTCGGTTGCCGCCTCGCCATCGGACTGGTCGGCAAACAACGCAGCCAGCAGCGCATCATCGCTTTCTTTGGGCGGCTGCGGCAATGGTGGCAACCAAGGCCAGCGGTAACCGCCGCGCAAACAACCTTCGACCGCTTCCTGCGGCGCACAAGCGATCCGCATGTGGATGTGGTCGTCGTGTGGGAAGCTGTCGCCAGGTTGATGCATCAGGTTGGCGGCACGCCACAACAGCTCGTCGTCCTCGCCCCGAGCTCTGGCGTACTCGATGAGCAGTGCCTCGAGCCAGCGGGCCATGAACAACCACTGCACTTGCGCTTGCTCGTCGTTGACCAAAGCCTTGACCAGCAGCCAGTTTCGCTCCGTGTCGAGTCGCACGAAGACACGTCGGTTGCGGATGCTCCGGCCCAATCCATCGCGACCAAAACGCAAGAACTCGGGATTGGGCAGGGGGCGACCGTCGGGGCTGAGCACATAGAAGAGCAGGTCAGCGTCGCGTCCGTTGCGATGCGAACGGTGCTTGGGGATCTGCCCGCCCCGTTTCGCGGACAGATCGCCGATCATCAGGGGTGCACCTCCCGGTCGCTGCTGCGCAACGCGTGCGGCGGCTCGTTTGAGGGCTGCGACCAGCCGAGGGTTGCCCCAGCGGATGGCGTCGGTGCGCAAGCGCTCGTAGCCGGGGCCTTTTTGAGGGAGCGCGGTCCCGCCGCTGAGCACACCTTGATGAGGTACGCCCACCGAGCCTTTGATGGAAGGGGCCAGGGGTGTGGGCGAGCCGAAGCAAGCGCTCAGCGCGCAGCCAAGAAATACCCAAACAAGAAACCGAGCCAAGTGATGCATGTGCAACTGCCTGAGTATAGCGCGCCGGCTCACGACCATATCTCGTCGTCGGGGCGCGTGCGCAAATACGCTGACACGCGCCCTTGTATGGCGCGCACACCCTCCTCCGATTGAAAGGATGGTGACAAGCTGATTTGGTCTCGCTCGCGGATCAAGTAGCCCGCATCGATGAAGGAGCTGAGCGCATTGTCGATCATCGGCCGGCTGACGGCTTCGCTCCGTTCAATCTTGCCCTGCAAGAACATGCGCTCGCCGTTGCGCAGCGCCCGCGCCAGCAGGTCTTTGCGTTGAAGTGCGCCGCGGAGCAGCAGATTGAGGCTGTTGGCCGCGATGAGGTAAGCCTCCAGGAAATTGCGCAACACCGTCGCGTAGAAGGTGATCCAGCCGCGCCCGTCCAGCCCCTCACGCCCTTCGGCCAGCGTTACGTGCTCGCCGGTCTTCTTCAGCTCGGCGTGGTCGATCATTTGCGCGAGCACCTCGTCGAAGATCTGATCAAAAGGAGCGTCTGCTCGAAACATGAACTCGTACTTGAACAAGCGCGACAAGGTCTGCACGCGCCGTCGCAGGACGCGTAGTTGCAAGGCGGGTGTCTTGGGTTGCGTCGTTTCTGGTTCCGCTGTTCCCGGATCGGGTCCGCACAAAAAAGCCACTGAGATGACGGCGCGATCGACCAGCAACTGAATGATGTGGTTTTTGGCCAGGTCGAGCTTCAGTCGCTTGTCGTCGGGAACGGTGAAGATGACGTCTGGATCGGTGTTCAACCGCGCGCGTTTGCTCTTCTTGGCTGTCAGCGTATCGCCCGGCACATGTTGCAGGACCAACCCGCTCTTGAGATAGAGCGCGAGCACCTCGCGGATGCCTTGCTCCCGCAGTGTGCTGCTGCCGGGAGCAACCAGAGAGGGGGTGGCGCGCGCCCCCGCTTCGAGCATCATCTTGGTGAGTCGTCGGCAGTGCGTCGCCAGATCGCTGTAGGTCACACCGCGGCGTCCCTGGCAGAGCAGCGCCATCGCCACCAGCCCGCCTGGCGTGAGGGCTGCCACCCGGTTGATCTCGGCCATGACCTTGTGGGCGACGCGTTTGACGATGGCCCGCCGCTTGGCAGGGCTGACTTCCTCGCTGCTCGGGATCCGCAGCTCTTCACGCAGCTCTTGTAGCTCGATGATGCGACCGAATTGGATGTTCAAGCTGCCGAAGCGATCGACCAGCACGCTGCCGAGCTTGAGCAGGGCGCCTGCGTCCTCAGGCTCTTTGCTGCCCCCTGATGCCTCACGGGCAATCGCGTCCTCTTCCATCAAACGCTCGTAGCCAATCGACACGGGCACGAAGAACACCTTGCGCCGTTCGAGTTGCAGGGCAGCTGCGACGACCATGTTGAGCAATCCGAGCATCGGCGGCAGTAGTTTGCCTGTGCGCGATCGCCCTCCCTCGAGGAAGAACTCGACTAGCCAGCCATCGCGGAGCAAGCGCCTGATGTACGCGTCGACAACCGCAGAATATAGCCGGTCGCCGCGGAACTTCCGGCGAATGAAGAACGCTCCGCCGCGCCGCAAGATGGGCCCGATGGGGAAGAAGGAGAGGTTGTCGCCGGCGGCGATGACGGGCAGCTGGATGGCGTGCTGACGCAGCACATAAGACAGCACGATGTAGTCCACATGGCTCTTGTGGCTGGGTAGCAGCACGACGGAGCCAGCTTGGGCGGCGTCGCGCAACCGCTCGATTCCGTCCAGATCCACGTCAATGTTGGCATAGACCCGCTCCAGGACCTGGCCAGCGAGCAGCTCCAGATTGCGTGCTGTGTCGGGGTCGGGGATCATCTGCATCTTGCGGAGCATGGTTCTGGCTTTGCTCGTCAGAGCGCGACGCAGCTCAGGCGCAGGCCCTGCCAGCTCACGAATCACTGCTTGCAGCTTGGGGCTGCGCAGCACGTCCTCCCGAATGCGGTCGGGGGCCTTGTGCGCGGGCCCAACGATGGTGCGTCGCTCGCGCTCGACCTTGCGCAGCAAGGTGTAGGTCAGTCGCCGTACCAGTGCTTCGTTGATGGGCTCGCCGCTCTGTTGGTCGAGAAAATCCCGCAGGCTTATCGAGTCACCGGCGCGCAACTTGCAGTTCTTGTAGTTGAGCAGGAACTGGGCGCTCTGGCGCAGATCGCCAGGAAAATCAGCGGGCCCGAACAGCGTGTCGACCAGCGAAAAACCGCGTCGTTCGGGGCGCTGGGTCCACACGAAGGTCTGCACGACCATCATGATCTCGCGCCGTGGATCGTCGGCCTGCAGCTGAAGTAGCGTTTCGAGCAAAGCCGCTCCTTCGCTCCGACCGCGCTGCATGATGCCGATGCGATCGGGGTGGCGTTTGGCAAACAGCGCTGCAGATTGCCCCATCGAAATCGTCTGACGCAGGTGCTCGGCGGGCGTGCGCGCGTGTCGCGTCACTGGAGCTGGGCGAAGCGGCTCGGGTAGCTCGTTGACGAAACCGATGCGGGGCAAATCGAGGCGATGGGTCAAGTGGCTCAGTGCCAGAAAATCGAGCGTCGATACGTTGCGCAGCACGTAGACCACCGGTCCGCGGGCGCTGGCCGCTTCGACAATACGTCGCCACTCCTCTTCTACCTGGATGTGGCGGAAGAATCGTTCGGCCGCGCGGCCCAGCACCCGTCCGGTTCGGAGCATGCGCACAGTGCGTGCCTCAGCGCGCTGGCGATGGCAAGTCCCGCCGACGCTTGTCGGCTGAAGTGGTGCTAGCTGGCAGCAGCGCTCGCCAGGGCAGACCAGATTGTGCTCAGGGGTAGCATTGGCTGGCGCAGCTCGCGGTCACGCAGCTAGTCCAGCTCGAGCACGTCGAGTCGTTGCAGCACATCGCGCTGCAGGCGTCAGGCGTGCCATTGGCGATGACACAACTTTGGAAACAACCCATGGCCACCGCACAGCTCGAGGAATTGAGGCACGCCACTGTTTGGTTGCAGCAGCTGTTGACCATGCATTGACTACATGGCGTGCCACCTGGATCGAGCGGGCAATTGCCCGCGTCGATTGGGTCTCCACAATGTCCCCCGTTGCACACCAGCGGTGAGCAGCACTGGGCGTTGTTCAGGCAGCTCGAGCCCTTTGGCAAGCAGGTGTTGTTGCCGCACAAGCTCATGGTGCACATGTTGCTGCAACACTCGGATGGGGCGTTGCACGGGAAGCCATCGAGCGTGCAATTGCTTCCGCCGCAGATGTTGTTTTGACAGCTGAAACTACAGCACTCACTGTTCGAGCTGCATACGCCGCCGTCGGGTGTGCAGGTGCTGCCGCCGCAGACATTGTTCTCGCAGCTGTTGTTGCAGCACTCGCTGTTCGCGTTGCACGTGCCGCCATCGGGGGTGCAAGGGATGCCTCCACAGGTGGAGCTGTTTGGATCGCAGAAGTTGCTGCAGCATTCGTTGTTGCTGCCGCAGAGCCCACCGTTGGGCGTGCACGGCGTCTCGCAAGTGAAGGTGTTGGTATTGCAGAACATGCTGCAACAGTCGCCACTGAAGTTGCAGGGGCCGCCGTTTTGCACACATCCCTGGCCACAGGTGAAGTTGACCTGGTTACAGATCCCGCTACAGCATTCGGGGTCGTTGTTGCAGGGGGCGCCATCCGGTGCGCACGGTCCAGAGCCACACATACCGAGCTCGCAGATGAAGCTGCAGCACTGCTCCCCTACGTTGCAGGGGGCGCCGTCGGGCAGACATGTGTTGGGCCCACAGAGGCCTTGCACGTTGCAGAAGTCGTTGCAGCACTGCGAATTGGAGCTGCAGGCCGCTCCGTCTGGGAAGCAGGTGATCGGGCCGCAAACACCATCATTGCACTGTTGTGAGCAACATTGGCTGGGCTGCGTGCAGACGAAACCATCAGGTTGGCACTCGCTGCCGCCGCAGAGATTGTCGATGCAGGGGCTGGTGCAGCACTCGTCGTCGCCGAAGCAGACCGCGCCGTTGGGTTTGCACGTGCTCGGGCCGCAGTAACCGTCGCTGCACAGGTTTTGGCAACATTCGGAAGGTGCATCACAAGCGGCACCCTGGGGCTTGCACTCGATGCCGCCGCAGAGCGAATTCTCACACACATCGGTGCAGCATTCTGATTTGGAGCTGCAGCTGTCGCCATCCGGTTTGCACTCGACGCCGCCGCAGAACCCAGCTGCACAGTTTTGGTTGCAACAGTCGACGCTCGTCTCGCAGGCTTTGCCATCGGGCAAGCAGATCTGCTCGGGCTTGCAGATGTCGTCCTTGCAGATCAAGGTCTCGCAACACGACTTGTCATCAGCGGGACAGGGGTCACCGAGCGCGATGCAGTCGCTGCCGGCATCGTCCGCAGGCGCGATGAGCCCATAGTCTCCAGTTCGAGCTCCACACGCCGCGAAACTCACTCCAATGCCCACAACCGCCAGCCCGAAGAGGGCGACGCGGGCCACACGCCAAGCATCCACAAGGAAATGGTACCGCCTCGAGGCGGTGTCGTCTAAGGACTCTCGCAAGAATAACTACATTCCTCGCACCCGGGGTCCACGCCATGTTCGGCTGCTCCTCGGTCGCACAATCTTCGAGATGTCCGCCGAAAACCCCTCCGCCAAACCAACCGATCACAGCCGCGTCACGGCGGCTGTGGTGGCCTTGGTCGTCGTGGTGGTGGTGGTCTTCTTTGTGGTTCGTGCGCCCGGCGATCCTCCTTTTGCCGACGTGCTGAGCTCGGCTCAGAGCTCCACGACCGCCGAGTCGAGCGCGGTTGCCGTAGTGCCACCACGCTGCTCGGCAGCCATCGGAGGACCCTATCTGATAGGTGAACGCGGCGCCGAGCCGGCTGACGGCGGAGATGATGAGGCACGCCTCGAGCCCTTCGCAGCGGAGCTCGGTCGGGTCGTCAGTCTCGCGACCGGCGGCTTCGCCGTAGGTGTCAAACACGCTCACAAAGGCGCCACCCAAGCTGCTGTGGCCTTGCTCGGTCCGACCCTTGCGACCAACCGACTCGTGCCGCTCGGGCGATCCCGCAGCGATATGGATGCTCCGGTGCTCGCGGGCGACGCTGACGGTTGGGTGGCGGCCTTGCTCGAGCCGAACGCCTCGGGCTTGTCGCTGCACTTGGTCCGAGCCAGCGCAGGCCACCTGACATGGGGTGGCGATTGGCCCCAAGGCCGTGATGAGTCGCTCGCCCACGATATCGCGGTGGCGGCGAGCGTTGGCGTGGCGGTGTGGGATGAGGTCGACGACAAGGGCGAGCGCTCGGTCGTGATGCTCGCCACCTTCGATGCGAAAAACCTGAAGAGGAGCCGCCCTGCCACGGCAGTCTCAGGTGAGAAGATCGACGCTGACGTTCCCCGGGTGCTGTCGCGCCCGGGGGGCTTCTGGCTCGCGTATGTCGCGCGCGACGTGCTGCGAATGCCCGACAAGCCCGATGACAAGGCCTTGGGAAGAAGCCCAAAGCAGGAGCGTTTCGCCGCTGAGAAGATCGACCCGAGCTGGATTGAGCTGATCCCGCTCGACGGGACCGGCAAGCCCAGTGGCGTGGCTCAAGCCATCACGCCGCGGGATGGTCACGTGCTCGCGTTCGATCTGGAGCGCGGCAAGGACGGCGGGGCCATCGTTGCGTGGCGCGATGACGACAAGCCGTCTGGTGCAGGCGGCGGCCGAGTTCATGTGAGCTTGGTAACGATGTCCGGGGCGGCCCACACTCAGCTCGTCGCCGAAGAGGATGTGGGCTCGGGTCTGCCCAATCTGCTCAGCGGCTGGATCGCCCTGCCAGACGCCCGAGGGCAGGCTCGGTTGGCACCGCTCGGTGCCGATGGCGTGATGCAAGGACAGCTTCGCCGCGAGCCCTTGCTAGGCGTCGGGCAAGTGCTCGCCGCAGCAGCCGAGCAAGTGCTGGTCGCGCGCCCCGCTGGCCGAGCAGTTGCGTTGAGCCTGCTGCGCTGCGCCTCTGCGACCGAGTAGCACACTCGGCAGGGCGTCATTCTGGCCGGGCGTGTTACATTATGCTCTCTCGAACGGGTGCCAGTTGGTGGCTCGGGCGACGACGATCATGGATGAGGAAGGGCGAGCTCGAAACCGCGCGCGCAAGCTGGAAGCGGCTGGGCAAGTGGATTCTGCCGTGCGTCTCTACTTGGAGGCGGGCGGGTTCGTGGACGCTGTGCGTGCCCTGACCCTAGCCAAGCGCTGGGCGGATGCGGGTTGGCTCGTGCTCGAATGGCTCGAAGTGACGCCCGACGATGTGGGCGCGCTTCAAGGTACCAAGCGCAACCAGGCACGCCGCGCTGCGCAGTATTTTGCCTCAGGCGGCGAGATTGGTGTGGCTAAGACCATCTTTGCAGCACTGGGTGACAGCGGGGAAGTCGAAGCACCAAGCTCAGCGCGGGGAAGGCCACCAGCCCCATCCGCTGGCGCGCCGGCTTCCGGACGCAAGAGTGGCGCCCGCGTGATCAATCAGGAGCGCGCCCGCGGGCTCGAAAACGATGGTGCTTTCGACATGGCCATGCAGGCCTACGTCAAGCTGAGGATGTACTCAGACGCTGGACGGCTATGCCGCAAGATGGGTGACTTGGTTGCCGCCGCCGAGTGGTACATCAAAGCCGCGCGCTACTTCGAGGCTGCAGACTGCTACCTCGAAACGGGCGACACGGGTCAGGGGCTGGAAACGTTGGTGCGCGTTGGCCGCGACGATCCCAACTATCGCGTCGCTTGCATGCGTGCCATCAAGATCGCGGCGAGCTTGAACACGATCGACTTCGAGCTGGACCGTTTCTTGACCCGTTTCGTGCGCTCAGAGGCCAACAGTATCGACGAGCTCGAAGCGTTGCAGCAGCTGGGAGGCTTGTACGAGCACCATGGTTTCCCGAACAGCGCGGTGGACGTCTATCGCCGCATTCTCGAAGCGGATCCCGGCAATGCCGACGCGGCCGCTCGGCTCGAGCGCGTCGAAGCCGACGACCGCGGATCGAACATGGTTTTCGAGAAGATCGTGCGCGAAGAGGACGCGTTCCACGACTCCAAGCGAAGGCGATATACGCCAGCGGCCGACCTCGAATCGTTGCCCGATCTGCCCGACTTGCCTGATCTGAGCCTAGAAATGCCCGAGTACCACGAGGAGCTCGCCGAGCCATTCGTGGAAGAGCCGATCGAGCCGGAGCGCAATCCGACGCCGCTTCGCGGCTCGATGGTCGGTGGCAAGCGTCCTCGCTCGACTGGCATCGATGAATTCGAGCAATCGGTCGGTCCCGCCAGCGGAGACAGCTCGCCCCGATCCGCGCCCGTTGCTGAACCAGTACGGGGCTCCACCGCTCCGCGAGACGATGACGACGATACCAGCTGGAATGACGCTGTGGACCCCGACGACGAATCGCTGGACGGCACCTTGCCAGTCAACACCGTCATCGGGAAGCGCTACCGCGTGCGACGCTTGCTGGGCCAAGGGGGCATGGCGGCTGTCTACGAAGTGCTCGATCTCGAGCTCGAGATTACGATTGCTCTGAAGCTGTTCGCCGCCGACGTCAGCAATGACGCCCTGCTGACCAGATTCCGGCGCGAGCTCAAGCTCACCCGGGAGCTGCAGCACGATAACATCGTTCGGGTGTACGACATCGGAGTGCATCGAGGTCGGCGCTTCTTGACCATGGAGAAGCTAAGCGGCACCGACATGCGTGCAGCCCTGAGCCAGGGCGCTCTGGATTTGGTTGTGGCCATCGACTATCTGCGTGGCGCTTGCGCCGGTCTCCACGCCGCTCATTTGCGCGGCGTGATTCATCGAGACATCAAGCCTGACAACTTCTTCGTGACTGACAGCGGACAGGTCAAGGTCATGGACTTTGGTATTGCGCGCAACGTCAACGATGCGCGTCGTGTGACCCAGGAGGGATTCATCGCGGGCACTCCTGAGTACATGGCGCCTGAGCAGATCATGGACTTCGGCAAAGTAACCCATCACTGCGATATCTACGCCTTGGGAATCGTCGCCTTCGAGCTGTTGACGGGTGATGTTCCATTTCTGCACGAGGAGTCGATGGCGCTGCTGATGATGCATTTGAACAACCCGCCGCCGGCGCCATCGGAGATTCGCTTCGGAATCCCCCCTGAGCTCGACGAGCTAGTTTTGCGAACGCTCAGCAAGAAGCCCCAGGATAGAATTGCCACCTGCGAGCAGTTTGGGCAGGAGCTCACGGCGATTCGGGCCACCTTGTCATGAGCCTGCGGCAGCTGCCGCCGTCCTGCTGCAGAAAGCTGTCGTCGGCCTTGTCGATCGTCGCGTTGGCGTTTGGCTGTGATAGTCCCGCGCCGGCTCCCTCAGTCACGAGTGCGCCGTCGATCGCGGCAGTGAACAGCTCGCTTGCATCGGCACCGCCCAGCTCGTCTTTCACCCTGCCTCGCCCTAGGAAGGATGCGGGCGTGCCGCTCAGCTACGAAATCGATGGCCGCTCGGTCACACGCGGCCAGCTCGCCCAAGCGCTCAGCGGGCTCGTGGTCATCGGGGCGCCCACCTCCGGAACGATCGGCGCCCCCGCCGACGACCCAAAAGCAGCTGGTAGCGTCTCGCTCTACCAGGCCCAAGACCCCAGATCGGCGGCGCGCTACAGCTACGCGATCACCATCACGGGCAAAGGTCACAGCTATCGACTCAACCGTCTGGACCCGCGCAAACGCTGATGTCGACGAAAGAAGCTCGAATGACTGCTGTCAAGGGCCGCCTGGACCAAAGTCACCTCAGCACAACGCCGTGCGAAGTCATTGCGGTCGAGCCTCACTCCACGCAATGACCGTTTTTGGCGGTGCATTGCTTGCCATACTTGCAAGCCTTCGAGAGTCTGCAGTCGGCGTCACTGACTGCTTGACAGCGGCCATCCCGAGGGGAGCACTCGCCAGCGTCTTTGCACGCCATGGTCTTGCAAAGACGCGCTGGGGAGGTCATCGCTGTATGAGCATCTTACCGGCCGTGGGGCAGTGATCGCAGGTGAACACGTAGCCGCAACCTCCACCGCAGAAGTTGATCTCCGTACGACTATCTGGACCCTGCTCGAGCTGGGCAAGGAGCTGCATGGGTTTGCCACAGTCACAGCTCGGCGTTTCGTCCCCCTGAATCCACGAGGGGGGGCCGCCGAGCATTCCGACGACGTCGCGCGTGCTCGCGTCCTCGCCTTCGCCGTGGCGCCCGCGTGCGGCGGCGTACTCGGTCTGGCACTCCTCGAGCTCGGCAGCCGGGATGTCCACCTCGACCTCGGTGCCGCCCCAGTCGCCATCCAACATCGTCTCGCCCGCCGGCGGGTCGAGCGGCACCATGTCGCTCGTCGTCGGCACGATCACGACGGCGTTGGCGCCCGCGTTGACGTCCCAGTTGTCGCACATGCCCGGGTCCCGCTGGCACATGAACACCAAGACCAAGCGCTCCTCGTCGACGGGCAGCTGAGCGACGAACTGCATGGCCGCATTGCATTCGCTACAAGTGGGCCAGCTGGGCGGTGAGGTGACAGGAACGAGGGGACGAGCACCGAAGCGGATCGCGACCATGGTTTCTTCCGGTGTCGGGCTGTGAATGAGTAGGCGAACCATGCCTCCAGGTTAGGACCTCGAGATGGTTGCCACCAGCATCTGTTCTGGCCCTCAGTGCCGGACCACCGTGACGCGGTCGAGGCTGGGCAGAGGCGCACCGATCTGTGAGGCGGGCCTGCTGCTCGCGCTGCCCTCATAGCTCGTCCAAAATCGAGCGCATTTTCGCGCGAAGTTGGTAGAGCTCATAAGGTTTTCGGATGAAGTCCGATGGCCCCTCGTCGTCTGCGAAGCGCGCGGAGACGGCCTCTTCGGAGAAGCCGCTAGATAGGACGATAGGAACGTCTGCGTTGATTTTTCGCAGCTCGACGAACGCTTGCTCACCGCTAATGTTGGGCATGGTGAGATAGAGAAGAATGCAAACCACCTCGGACACGTGCTTTTCGAACACCTCGACAGCATCGAGCCCGTCGACAGCGGTGAGAACTGCAAAGCCCAATTGCATCAATGCTCTGCGGGCTACGCGCCGCACAATTGGCTCGTCATCGACGAGCAAAATGGTCCCGCTTCCACGCCAGCTTCGACCTGAAGGTGCGGCGCGGTCGGTGGGCGTGGCCGGCCGGTGCCGGGCCGGCAGGTGGACCCGAAATGTAGTACCCTTGTACAGCTCGCTCTCGACCTCGATTCCGGCTTTGTGCCCTCGGAGGATCCCGTGGACTGCCGCTAGGCCCAATCCGCGACCGGTGAACTTGGTGGTGAAGAACGGGTCGAAGATTCGGGCCTGCGTTTCCTCATCCATGCCGCAACCCGTATCCGTAACTTCGAGGACCAGGGTTGCTTGCTCGGGCCAGTCTTCCGCGCCCGGAAGGCCGCGCCGACAGGGGCAATCGAGCGAACAGTGGTCCCTGCGCGCGCTCAGCACGATGCGCCCATTATGCTCTCCGATCGCATCGGACGCATTCACGACCAGATTCATGACGATCTGCTGGATCTGCGAGGCATCAGCCATGACGCCCGGAAGCTGCTCGGGCAGATCGATCTCGAGGCTCGCTGTTTTCGAGATGCTGCGCCGCAGCAGCACAATGTTCTTGCTGAGCAAGGTTCGCAGGTCCACCTCCTCCAGGACGAACTCTCCTTGGCCGGAGTAGGCCAGCATCTGCTTGGTCAGCTCCGCGCAGCGACGCGCGGCGAGCGCGATCTCTTCGATGTCTGGCTGCAGCGTCGAGTCGGCGGGCAGCTTCTGCAAAACGAGATCCGCACTGGCGAGGACACCGATCAGGAGGTTGTTGAAGTCGTGGGCGATACCGCCCGCGAGCACGCCCAAGCTCTCCAGCTTCTGGGCATGCTGGACGCGCGCTTCCAAACTGCGCTTTTCCTCTTCGGCGAACCTGCTATCGGAAACGTCCCGCGCAATCCCCATGACCGCTTCTACTTCGCCATTGGCCCCTCGGACGGGAACGAGCCGGGTGTTGATCCAGCGTTTGCCATTCGGGAAGGAGAAGCTTCGCTCAGACAACTTTGGCTCGCCGCTGCGCAGCACCGCTTCGATGTTCTCGCGCTGAAAATCGGCCTGTTCGGGTGGAAACAGCTCCGAGATGGACTTGCCGACGAGCTCGCTGGCAGGCTGGTTGAAACGACCTGCGCCAGCCGCATTCACATACTCGAGCTCTAAGCTCCGGTTGAGCAGGAAGATGAAGTCTTGGGCGTTCTCGGCCAGCGAGCGATAACGCTCCTCGCTCCTCGCAAGCGCTTGCTGAGCGCGCTCGCGTTCGGTTACGTCCTGCGCCATACAGGCGATGCCGATGACCTGTCCTTGCTCGTCTAGCAGCGGCGTGTTGAGCCACTCGCAACTGATGATGCGTCCATCCTTGGTCAGGTTGTTGCCACGCTGGCTGTAGCTGGCGTTGTTGCCGCCATACAAGGTATCGAGCACCTCCTGCACCGCGGACCGCACATCAGCCGGAACGAGATCGAGAACCGGCCGGCCATGGGCCTCTGGCCGCGTGTAACCAAAGATGCTCTCGGCAGCCGGGTTCCATTCGTTGATTCGCGCCTGCATGTCGATCCCGACATGAGCGAGGGGGGTCCGGTCGAGGTGAAAACGCAGCAGCTCATGGGCCTTGCGAAGCGCTTCTTGAGCCTGCTTGCGTTCGGTGATGTCGGTCGCGAAACCCACGAAGCGACCTTCCTGCGCACGATTCGCGTGAATCTCCAACCAGAAGCGCGTCCCATCTGGCTTGCGGCACAGGACTTCAGCCACCATTTTTCCGGTGGAGGTCAATACCGAGAAAGCCGCCCGCGATTGCTCCAACCATTCGGGAGCCGACAAGTCGGCGATGGTCATGTCCAACAGCTGCGCTTCGGAGTAACCAGTAATCTGGCAGGCAGCTCGGTTTACTTCGAGATAATGGCCCTGGTCATCGACAACGAACACGCCGTTAGGCGCTGTCCCAGTAGACTCGTTGAGCCGCATATCGTGCCTGCAAAGTTCGCGAATCAGCCATCATG
>CAZRGL010000064.1:6427-29104 GCA_964599485.1 uncultured Polyangiaceae bacterium | reverse complement strand
GCAATTCCGCCGACCAGGCCGCCAACTGCGCCCCCGGCACCGGACAGCGCGCCCGCGCCTGCGCCCCCGGCCAGTTGACTGGCAAGGGAGGTGATCTGCCCCGCCGCCGAAACGACTTGGCCAACCGCTGCGCCTGTCTCACTTCCCGCGATGTTGCTCACCAGCGAGGTGAGCCCGCCTGCGGAAGACACGATTTGACCCACCGCTGTTGCGGTTTGCGCGCTCGAGGGATCGCCCGAGAGAATCCCCGCAGCACTGGTGATCTGGCCCGCGACGTTGAGGGCGTCGCCCACGTAGCCAGCGGTTCGCGCAGCGGAAGAATCGCCTCCGAGAGCGCTCAGCGAGCTGGTGAGCGCGCCGGTAGCAGAGCCAATCTGGCCGGCCATTCCCACCACCTGTGCGGTCGACAGACTCCCTCCAGAACCTTGATGGCCGCTGTCAGCCAGCTGGCTCACCATGGTGGTGACCTGACCGGCCGCAGATACCACCTGGCCTGCCGTCTGGCCCGAGCTGCTACCCGCGATGTTGCTCACGAGTGAAGTGAGCCCGCCGGCGCTGGAAACGAGTTGACCCACTGAGGCTGCGATTTGGGCGTCTGATGGGTCGTCGCACAGGGCGCTGACAGCCGCGGTGATCTGTCCTGCTACGTTCAGGGCGCCGCCCACCCAACCCGCGATTCGGGCTGCCGAGGAGCTCCCTCCTAGGCCGCTCAGCGAGCTCGTCAACGAGCCAGCGGCTGAAGTGAGCTGCCCGGCCAATCCCGCGATCTGAGCGGCCGACATGCTACCGCCTCTGGCGACCTCTTCCGCGGTGACCAGACCGGTTTGTACGCCGTCGATTCGTGGGGCGGGCGTGCGTCGCGGGGGGCGATAGCGCACGTCTCGGGCCAAGCAGCAAAAGCGCACTTCGTGCCCGATTTCGCTCACCATGCGCTGATCGAATCCAAAGCGTTCGCGGCTGACCACGGTGTCGGGCACATCGTGCTGGAGCGCATAGGTTTCGATGCTGACTGCGAGGTATTGCTCGCGGGCCCGCATGTCGGAGTTGTCGTCGATTGTGAACCGATAGCCAGGCTGCATCGTGCGGAGCCTGCCGGAGCCTTCGGTCAGTTGGTGCTCGACGTTGAACCGCTCCATACGGATCTGCGACGGCACCGCGCATGGATTTCTCTGCACCGCTTCATCGCGCGCGGGAAATTCGAAATAGTCAGCAGCAGAGGTGGTGCGACTAGGTGCATCCGCGGTGGCCTCGAGCAACGTTCGGCTACGTGGCCAATCGAAATCGCGCATGCACACGTGATCCGAGCGCAAGCTGCGGCACTCCTGCAGGGATCGGATGACTTGCTGCTCGGTGTTGATGCCCGCACCGCCGACGATTCCACGCAGGATGTACGTTTCGTCACTGTCGAACAGTGGGCTGCTGCCCGGCCAGTCACTGAGCGTCAGAACGAGTTGCCCTTCGGCATGTTCGAAGTAGTAGCAGATCCCTTCTTCCTCGAGCAGCCGTGAGACAAAGGCCAAGTCGGATTCGTTGTATTGCACCACGTACGAGCGCAACGTCGCGTCGTTGACGCGCTCCGGATCACTGAGCGCCCAACGATAGCTTCCGTGTGGAGCGCTAAACGTAGTGAAGTCAGGTTGCTCCGAGGGAGCCTGCAATTCGCCCTGAACCTCTGCCAGCCCGTCAGCGCCATCAGGGTAGGCGGGCGCGCGATTTTCTAGCACGCTGCTGATGATCTGTTTGAGCGACTTGTCGACGAAGTTGCGGCAGCGACGTCTGAAGCGCGCACGCCACCAATGGGGGACGAGCTTGACTCTGTAGAGCAACAAGTGATGGGTCTGCTCGAGGCAGCGCGCCTCAGCGATGATGCCGTGCTTCAGTTGCCAGCGCTCGTCTGCAGCGATTGCAAAGGTAGCAGGGGCGTCGATGAGCCCCGCTAGGTCGACCATGCCCTGCACGGCTTGGCGCGCGAGGGTGATTTCGAAGCAAAATGGTTCGGAGATGCCCTCGTGCGAGTGGTATCGGACGACGTCGAATCCATTCCACCCGTGTTCTTGAACTCCCAGCACGTAGTCCGCTTGATTGCCGGGCGAAATGTGGTGTTGGTTTGCTCGAATGATTGGATTGCCAAGCGTAGTGCGGTTTGGATTGCCCTGAGCCATTTGGTCTTCCTGCCAAAGCGAGTTCGATACAGGTGTGGGCGGGCCAGCGCGCCCCAACCTCGGCGCGGAGGGTAGCGTGGCTCGGAACCGGAGCAAAGGCGGTTGTCCGAGATGGCGAACACCGTTATGGGTGACGTCAGGCTACCACTGGCGCCGTGAGCAAGAAGTTGCTTAGATCGAATCGGGGCGCCCGCACGCGACCGCCCGGCTGGCCGACACACGAAGCTCCTGAAGGACGCTATGGCGGACAACACACCGAAGAAGAACCAGCGCGTCGAGGCCGACTCGGCGGATCGCTCCGAACCGCACCGATGGGAACGCGGACGAGCTCCCTGGGATCGGCCGCCCCCGCAGGTGGCTCATCAAGTACCCGAAGGCAAGACCATGGCTGGCTTCAACCCGGCGATGATGGGCGACCACGTCCTGCCCTTCAAAAGCACACCTGATCCCGGCCCCCCGGACGTACACAATGACTTCGAGGTTTGGGCCTCCGTGTCGGCGAAGCTGCTGAAGCGTTCTGCCTCTGAACAGCAACGAATCCTCGACGACCTCGCTCTGGGGGACATTTGGACGCGAGCCAACGATCGGTGGTCAGCGGCGTTGGCTGAGGATTTCATCGCCGAGCGGGACACTCGGCCCAAGCATTATAGCGCCGTTTGCGCCGAGGAAATGAAGCGTCGGCGAGCCGGAGCCGACGAGCTCGAAGCCCAACAACCTAGTTTCATCCAAGTCGAGCCCAGGGTTGGCGAAGTTGCCATTCACACTGAGCTAGTCGGTGGTGAAGATGATGAGCCTCCGACCATGGCGAGGCCTCCACAGATGATCGGACCGCTAGGGCCAGATGGCCCGCGGATCGATTTCATCGATCGGCTTGCGCCACCGGACATTCAACCGGAAGCCCCAAAGCCGGGGCAGAAATCCACCGAGGCACAGGACATGCGGAGCGTGAGCGCAGCGCTGAGAGCGGCCAACAAGGCGCTGTCGTGGCCAGTGGAGAAGTTTGCCGAGCTTTGCGCCGAAATCGACCACGACCCGGAGCGAACAACCCTAATCGCCGCCAACTATGGGTTGCGGGGAGAGGCGATCGACTTCGTTCGGGAGGGCTGGCAAGAGCGGCTCGCCGCTGATCCTCGACTCCACCAGCAATGGTCAGAGCTCGTCGCACGATATCGTGAGGGCATCCAACATCGTCGTCCCAAGCCTCCGTCGAGCCGCCAGGGTTGACGTTTAGCAGTTTCGAGCCCAATCCCGCTGGGGGCCCAATGGCTCTTGGCGCAGTGTCCCGAACGAGAAGCGTATGCAGGTTGCGCTTGGCGTCAGTCTGATGGCCGCTCAGCTTGTTGCGCCGTTGCAAACATGCGCCAACACAGCCAAGCGCCTAGCGCGATTGATAGCGCCCAGGTGACGAGCGCCGCACCTCGCACACACAACGCGATGGTGTCGGAGCTGTTGAGTAAGCGCCATTGGGTGAGCAGCGTTGCCCAGTCGTGTTGTGGGTGATCGCTGAAGCCGGCCAGTGGCAACGACTCGCGGGGCGCATCCCAGATGTAGAGCGCCAGCTCCCACATCGCGAAGGACAACCATGCGCTGCCGACGGCGAAACCGAAAAAGTCGCGTTGTCGCACGAGCAGATAGACTGCAGCAAAGGTGGGGATCAACAGCTGCATGATGCTGCCACCGAGGATGGCAAGCGTGTCACCGAATGCGGCAAAGAGCAGATGGCCCATCTCGTGAAAGATGAGTGTGATCCCAGCAAACCAGGTGGCGTAGTGGCTGTCCGCAAGGTGCCGCACGCCGCCGTATGTCAGGTAGCCCAGCAGCATGGCGCGCCCGTAGGGATTGCGCCCTTCGCACCACTGCTCGGCGTCCAGCTTTCGGTCCTCGAAGAAGCTGCGCAGCCCGCTGTGCGATGAGGACACCGCTAGAGCATACCCTCGAGACTAGGGTCCGGACCACAGCGTGGGCTTCGATACCGCAGCCCGTCTGACCGCTCTCGATCAGGCCGGCAGTTACGAGGGCTAGTAGAAACCGTCGCCGCAGCCGTTGCCGCCGGGTACGTTCTCTTGATTGGGATCGCACGGCGGCGACCAGTACTTGACCGAGTCCACCACCACTGTGACCTCGTCTTCGACGATCTGGCCGTCGACGCTGGCTTGCATCCAGAGCACGAAGCTCTTGCCCAAATACTCAGGGTCGCCTTCCCATGACACGCCAGGCATGTACGCTTGGATACCAGCCTTGTGGCGGTAGCCGTCTGCCGGTTCGAGGTGGATCATGGTTTCGAAAGCGTCGACCATGACGAAGGCGCCGGTCTCAGCGTCCTTGACCCCGTAACTGAGCAGCTGAGTCTCATCACAGTTGGCGCAGCGCACGCCGAACCAGATGTGGAAGCCGCCCTGCGGTCCCGCGATCAGCGGAATCGATTGCTTGTTGGTGACGGCTTCGAAGCACTCCTCACCAGTGCCGATCTCGAAACCGCCCGACCACGGCTGAGAGGAACATGCCTGTGGATCGGGTTGAGGGTCGTCGTTGTTGATGTCGCCGGGATCGACCTCGGTCAGACAGCCTCCCAGGCTTCCCAAGAGGAGGCCGGAGGCGAGGATGATTTTGAAAGAGCGGAGCATGATGGCTCCTGCAGCACGCCCCATGCCAGTTGTCATGGTCAAGTGATTCAAGCTACTTATGACAGGCGCTCATGGGAGTGACACCCTTTTCGTGCCATGGTGTGCCAACAGCTGCGACGGTTGTGTGCCAGTTGCTCGGACAACTGGTCAGTTGGCAAGGAGAGCTTGTGCTGCGCCCTACGGCTTGCTCTCGATGCTCGCGCCGAGCGTTTCGATCGCGAAGCGCACAGCGGCTGGGATGAGCGGCGGGCTCGCCGCGAAGTGACCGCCCTCACTGACTTCGAAACGATGGGTGATGCCCAGCTTGTTCAGCTTTTCAACGAACAGCTTAGCCGGCTCGAAGAGATGAAACTCATCGCTGCGTCCTATGTTGATGTAGATGCGGCCGGCCAGGTGCTGTTTTGCTTTGGCGAGCAGGTCGTCGTCGTCGAGCATCCGTGATGGGCTGTGTGCCAGCCAGCGGTCCAGCACTTCTTTGCGCACGCCGCCCGTCTCGAGATCCACAGGCCAGACAAAGCCGCTCTTTGCCATCAGATCGAATGACCAATCTGCCGCGAAGCTTGCCATCTGCCCGGATCCGCCCACGATGTCCTCGAAGCGCATCAGCTTCAGCCACATCGGATGAACGCTACCGTCAGCGACCAGCAGCCAGCGGCCGAGATCCAAGCCGTCTGGCGCGCTGGCAGCAATCACCCGGAACATCTCGCTGTGACGAAGCCCCAGTGACACGGCATTGAAACCGCCCGTCGACTTGCCCAAAAGCGCCCGGCCTGTCGGTTTTGCGATGGTGCGGAAGCGGCCGTCGACGACGAGCGGCAAGCTCAGAAAGAAGGTTTCCCAGGCGCCGCTGGTCGGCGAGTCGACGAAGTAGCTGCTACCCAGGTTGTGCGATGCGTCGATACCCACCAGGATGACTGGTTGCCCGCCCGATTGGGCGACCTCGTCAGCCACCACAGCTGCGTTCTTCGCACGCGGGCCTCGTAGCCGCACCATGTGGTTGCCGCCGAGGCCAGGCAGCAAGTAGATGACGGGATAGCGGCGTTTCGGCTCTTTGGCGTAGCCAGCTGGCAAGTACACACAGAGCCGGCGGTCAGTATCGTTGCCGATGGCGCCCGCGACCTCGGGTGCATCGACGTGCACCAGCTCGAATCGGTCGCCTTGGCATGGCTCGGGTCGCGGCCGCGACGGCAAGCGTGTGTCTAGAACGATGGTGGCTTGCCCGGTGGTGGCGTCGATGGGCTTGCTCAAGCCCAACAGGTTGTTGCCTCCGTCGCCGCCGAACACGCTCGACCAGAACATCTTGGAGTGGTCGAAGAGGGCGAAGGCCACGAGCGTTCCGCCAGGGTGCGCGATCTCTACTTCTTGTGAAGCTCCTGGAGCCTTGAACGCGCGGGCAGGAAAGGCCCTCAGCCGTTCTATCAGAGGAGCGAACAGCTTCCCTTTGGCGAACTTGCCAGCGCGCAACGATGGCAGCTCCTCTGGCCGGTACCAACCGATAGCTAGCACCCCGCTACCAGATGGAGGCGCGAGGGTTGGGCCCAGCTGTACGCGGAGACGCAACCTGGTCTTGGTTTCGGCCCCGACCGTGACGGTGGCAGGCGGCTCGGTGGGTGGCGGGGGACAGGCGAGCAGGCAACAAGCAACGATCAACAAGCCCCGCCCGCGCCAACGCATGGCTCGACGCTCGTCGCGTTGTGGCCGAGATGCAAGGGGGTCGTGGCGGTGATTCGGTTGCCGCCCAGCAAGGGCGGGGGTAGCTGTGGCTCTGCTGAAGTTCGGGCAACAGCGCCATGGAAGAGCACGAGCCACCAAGCGAGGAGATCAGGCGCAGGCTGGAGCTCGACACTTCGAAGCTCAGGCGCTGGGTGAAGCGCCTCGTGGTGCTTTTCATACTCGGTGGCCTGCTTGCTGCCGGCTGGGCATGGCGAGCGCGGCGCAAGGCCGCCAGCGCACCACGCTACAAGACCGAGGAAGTCCAGCGCGGGGATCTGCGCTTGACCGTCAGCGCTACCGGTAATCTCAAAGGTCTCGACACGGTTGAGGTCGGCGCCGAAGTATCGGGCCGGATTCTGGTGGTCAAGGTCGACTACAACGACGTGGTCAAGAAGGGGCAGGTGCTTGCGGAGATCGACACCGAGCAACTGCGCGCCAACGTCGAGCAAGCGGCTGCCCAACTCAACAGCGCAATCGCCCAGGTGAAAAGCGCCAAGGCGACCGCTCGCGAGACGCGGCTCAAAGCCAACCGGGCCAAGGAGCTTGCCGGCAGTGGGCTGATCTCCAAACAGCAGCTCGAGACCGCTGTTGCGGCAGCCGAGCGCGCTGACGCTTCGGTCGGCACAGCTCAGGCTCAGGCTGTCGTCGCTACCGCCTCGTTGAAGTCTGCGCGGACCAGTCGCCGCAAAGCGCGGGTCTTGTCACCGATCGATGGCGTGGTGCTGGCGCGTCACATCGAGCAAGGGCAAACCGTTGCAGCTGGGTTTCAGACGCCCGTGATGTTCACCTTGGCCAAAGACTTGAAGCGGATGGTGCTCCACGTCGACGTGGACGAAGCCGACATCGGCCGGGTGCGCGAGGGACAGCCGGCCACATTCACAGTCGATGCGTATCCAGAGAAGAGCTTTCCCGCGAAGCTCGACTCGGTGCGCAACATCCCCAAGACGGAGCAGAAAGTCGTCACCTACGAAGCGGTGCTCAGCTTGAAGAACGACGCCTTGCTGTTGCGTCCAGGCATGACGGCTACCGCTACCATCGTGACCTCCGAAAAGAAGGACGTGTTGCTCGTACCGAACGCGGCGCTACGCTTCACGCCCCCCAAGGTCGCGCGCGAACGTGCCTCGAAGCAAGGTTTTCGGTTCGGTAGGGGGCGGCGCGGACGTTCGGGGCGGGCTGCGCCATCAGCCAGCGCTTCAGCTTCGTCGCGTCGGTCTCGCGACAAGCGCAAAGTGGTGTGGCTTCCCGCTGAGCCGGAGCCCAAGCAGCTTCGTTTGCGCATCGGTGCGACCGACGGCCGCTTATCGGAGATTCTCGGCGACGAGCTTGCAGTTGGCGCACAGGTCATCATCGACGTCGAGGCCGAGGGGAAGTGATATGGCGGCCTCGCAATCGAGCCGCTTGATCGATCTGTGTGGCGTCAGTCGCATCTACGGTGCAGGCGAGTCTGAGGTCCGCGCCCTCGACGGAGTCGATTTGCGGATCGGCAGCGGAGAGTTCGTCGCCGTAATGGGCTCGAGCGGCTCAGGCAAGTCGACCTGCATGAACATCGTTGGCTGTTTGGATCAACCCACCGGCGGCAAGTATCTGTTCCGCGGTGTCAACGTGGGCGAGCTCGGCCGCGATCAGCGCGCGCTGCTCCGTCGCCATTACATCGGTTTCGTGTTCCAGGGTTTCAACCTGCTCAACCGAACGAGCGCGCTCGAGAACGTGGAGTTACCGTTGGTCTATCGGCGGGTGGCGGCCCGCGAGCGGCGCCGCAAAGCGCTCGCCTCTTTGGCGGTAGTGGGCTTGGCAGACCGCGGGAGCCACACCCCGGCCGAGCTGTCTGGCGGCCAACAGCAACGGGTCGCGATCGCCCGCGCCTTGGTCAGCGAGCCGGCCTTGCTCCTCGCCGATGAGCCGACCGGTAATCTCGATTCGGCGCGCAGCCACGAGCTCATGGAGCTGTTGGTGAGCCTCAACCGTGAGCGTGCGATCACCATCGTCATGGTCACGCACGAAGCCGACATGGCCGAGTATGCTGCCCGCATCGTCGAGTTCTGCGATGGCAAGATCCGCTCCGATCGCGTCGGCAGTCGAGGTGACGGCTGATGTTGTGGAACACCTTCGTCATGGCGCTTCGCGAGATTCGGCGCAACACCATGCGCTCGCTGTTGACCATGCTGGGGGTGGTGATCGGCGTCGGTGCCGTCATTGCGCTGGTCACGATCGGTCAAGGCGCCACAGCCAAGGTTACCGCGGAAGTGGGCAAGCTTGGTGACAACTTGCTCATCGTGCAGTCGTCGGCCATGCGACGTGGCGGAGAATGGGTCCAAGCGCCGCCGCTGACGCACGCCGACGTTGCGGCCATCGAGAGGGAGGTGAGCGCGGTCAAAGCTGTCGCCCCGAGCTCGACGAGTGGCGTCTTGATCGTCAGCGGCAACCGCAACTGGCGCACATCGATCACCGGTTCGACTCGTGCTTATTTCGAGGTGCGGGGTCACGAGCTCGAGTCGGGCCGCCTCTTCAGCGTGAGTGAGCAGCGTGGCGCCAGCGCTGTTTGCGTAATCGGCATGACGCCCAAGAAGGAGCTCTTTGGCGAGGCTGATCCTCTTGGCTCGGTGGTGCGCCTCGATCGCGTGTCCTGTGAGGTCATCGGTGTGCTCAAGAGCAAAGGAGAGAGCAGCCTGGGCAGTGATCAGGACGATCTGGTGGTGATGCCTTTGCGTGCGTTTCAGCGCCGCATCTCAGGCTCTCGCGATATCAGCGTGGTCTTCGTGTCGGTGGCGCCCGGACGATCGACGACCGCAACCAAAACGCAGATCGAAGGGCTCATGCGTCAGCGCCGTCGTATCGTCCAAGGTGCTGAAGACAATTTCAGGGTTCGCGATATGAAGGAGATCGCCGACACCCTCGCCGGGATCACGGGCGCGCTGACCGCGCTGCTCGGCGCCATTGCTGCCGTGAGTTTGCTGGTCGGCGGCATCGGCATCATGAACATCATGCTGGTGAGCGTGACCGAGCGCACCCGCGAGATCGGTATTCGCATGGCGATTGGCGCTCGCGGTAGCGAAGTGCTCATGCAGTTTTTGGTCGAAGCCGTGGTGCTCTCGACCCTCGGTGGCCTGTTGGGCACGGCGATCGGGCTCGCCGGCTCCTATGCTGCCACCAGCGCAATGAGCATGCCTTTTGTCGTGCGCCCCGAGGTCATCATCATTGCGTTCTTGTTCTCCGCATTCGTTGGCGTGTGTTTTGGTTTCCTGCCCGCACGCAAAGCCGCTCGACTCAACCCCATCGAGGCCCTCCGTCATGAATGAGCTGCGTCTATCGTCGTATTTTCTGTTCGCCATGACCCTAATGCTGTTCGCAGTCAGCGCATCGGCTCAGACTGCTCGGCCGATCACCGAAGAGCAGGCTGTGAGAATGGCCCTGGCGCAGAACCCAGATTTGCAGGCTGCGCTGCTCGATGTGAAACAAGCGCACCAAACCGTGCTGGTCGCGGAGGACCGCTACGCACCGGTGCTGCAGCTCGATGCCGGGGTGACTCATTCAGCCTCGCCGAGCTTGAGCTCCACCGGTGATGTGAGCAGTGACAGCAGCGCCGACACGTTCTCGCTTGGACAACAGATCTCCAAGACCTTTCCTTGGGGCACGAGCTTCTCTTTTCGCCTCGAGCAGACCCGCTCCAGCGTCACGTCGCAGGTTTCGACGGGAAGCTCGCAGAGCATCACCCTCGGGCCCGGCTACGGGTTGCTCGGTCGACTCACGGTGGCCCAGCCGCTCTTGCGCGGCGCGGGAACTGACGTGGGTGAGGCTGAGCTACGGGCGGCGCGCTTGAGCCGAACCGTGGCCCAGCACACTCGTGACAACGCTGCCAGCAATCTACTCAAGGGCGTGCTCGGTGCCTATTGGGAGCTTTGGTACGCGGGACGCGGTATCGCCATCGAGCGGGGCGCATTGTTGCTTGCCCGCAAGCAGCTCGCCGACGCTCGCGCGCGCATTGGTGCTGGCGCTGACGCGCCGGTCGACGTGCTTTCTTTCGAGAGCCGTGTGGCCGAGCTCGACGAGGCGGTCCTCGCGGCTGAGATCGAACGAAAGCGCCGAGCCCTCGAGCTCGCGCGTCTGCTCGGCCGAGTTGGCGGGGCATCGTCGCATTGGATCGCGGCCTCGAGCAGCGTGCCGGCGCTGCCTGCGCCGCCCGAGCCGCAACACGCAATTGCCCTCGCGCTTGCCGAATCCCATGAGCTGCGGCAACTGAACGCGCAGGTCGACTTGGCCAAGGATGGTGTCAAGAGCGCAGGTGATAGCGACCGCATGCGTCTCGATCTCGAGGGCTACGTGCAGACCGAGGGCCTCGGCAACCGGGAGGTGCCGCCAGCGCTAGAGCAATTCGCCACTTTTGGCGCGATTACGGCACACCTCGGGCTGGTGTTCGAGGCGCCGCTGTTCAGCGCCCGGCGTGGGGCCACGATCGCCAAGGCGAAATACGCTGTGCAGTCGGCGACAGAGCGGCTGCGTAGCGCGCGCCAAAAAGTCGAGACCGACCTCAGATTGGCGCTGCTGCAGGAACGCTCCGCCAACAAGCGACTCGCTCTGGCTCAGCGCACCCTGTTGCTTCGGGAGCGTCAGCTCGCAGCCAGTCGTGCACGTTTCAAGCTAGGCGATGCCATCGCCATCGAAGTGCGTGAGGCCGAAGAAAGCCTGCGTCGGGCCCGCTTGCGGATGACACGCACCCGCGTCGACGCAGTGGTGGCCCAACTGGGGCGCACCCATCTGACAGGCGAGTTGTTGTTGCGTTTCCGCAAGGTTGCTGAGCCTCCTCGCCGTTCGCCAACGGCTCATGCTCTTGGTATGGTGCGACCGCTTTTTTGAGTCGCACCAAGAAGGTCCACGTCATGACCAAGACGCTGTTCAGCCACAGCTTTCGGATGCTCATCTGCGGCAACTGCGGCGCGCCGCTAGAGGTGCCGACAGAAGGCGGTCACGTCACCTGTAGCTATTGCCGCGTCGCTTCACAGTACTCAGGGCGCGACGAGCGGGCTGATCTCGAGGCGGTTCGCGCCAAGCAACCGCTCAACGAAGCGGCGCGCTATCAACGGTTGCGCGAACAAGATGGCAAGCCATTGATGCCGCCGCCCGCATTGGTGCGCTACATGGTGAACGGGGCCCTGGCGCCGCAGCTCGCGCCGCAAGCGATGGCCGAATGGCAACAGACACGCATCGAGGTGCAGCGCGGCGCTCCCTTTGGCACGCACGAACGGCTCCACTTCTTGACGCTCTTTCTCTATGGCCACATGTCGCGCCAGAACGAAGAGCAGCGCTGCCGGGCGATGCTCGAAACCGCGCTGGAGGTGCTCACCTCGGCGCGCCACAAGCAAGAGCTGCGCGGGATGCTGGCCCGCCGGGCTGCCCGCAGCGGCGACTTTCATGCCGCCGACGAATGGCTCGCTCCGTGCGACCCCTATTCAGACGATCTGCACATGGACACGGCATATCGTTTCTCCAAGGCCTACGTGTGCACCGCCCGGCGCGACTACCAGAGCGTGCTGCAACTTCTCGGGCCACGAATAGACGATGTGCCCATAGCTGACGGTTCGGATTTGGTGTGTGGTGTTCTGCGCGCCAATGCGCATGAGCAAACGGGCCAGCTTGCGACCGCAGTACAGCAACTGCTGACATTTGCCCAAGCGAACGGAAGCCTCGCGCGGCACGAGGGAATCGTGCAGGCCAATGCCCACATGATGCTCTGCAGCCAGAGTATGGCGCAGGCGCGTGCGCAGCTTGCGACGCAGCCGGCCCGTCGCGCTGCAGGCTCAGGTCGAAGCCCCGTGAGGATGTTGTTCGCATTGCCTTTCACCTTGTTGCCCATCGGCTTCATCATCGCTGGCTTCTTGGTGCCCGAGGGCTCGACGACCGACGACGGTCATCCGCTCAACTACTTCTTCTTCTTCATGGGGGCCTGCTTCCTCATTGGTCCGGCCATCCTCTTCATCATCGGGATTGTGAAGAAGCGTCGCGCCGATCATTTCGCCAAAGTCGGGGTTCCCGGAACAGGACAGATCCTCAGCGTCAGTGAGACCGGCTTGCGGGTGAACAACCAACCTCAGGTCGCCATCGTGATGCGCGTATTCGTCGGCAACCACCAGCCCTACGAGATCACTCACAAAAAGGTGGTCAGCGTCGTCGACCTGTCCCGATTGCAGCCAGGAACCTCGCTTCCCTTGAAGGTCGATCCCAACAAGATGACCGATGTGATGCTCGGTTGAGCGCCGGCGGCCATTGTCCGCTACCATGTTCGTCATAGGCGATGAGAGCGCTGCGAGTCCTTGGCCTGCTGGTCGTTGTCGGAGGATGCCATCTGACGCTTGGCTTCGATGGGTTGGACTATGAAGAGGCCACTACAACGGGCAGCACCACCGCGGCCGGCGGCACGGGCGGGTCAGGCGGGCACACCACCAGCGCGAGCTCGGGCAGTGGCGGAAGCGCCTCACATTGTTCCGATGGCACGGTTGAGGTTCCGACTGAGGTGCCCGCTGGTTGGCTAGGTCTGGTCGTCATTGCTCGGGCCGTCGACGAGGTGGGCTTGCCCAACTGCATGGGCGCAGTGACGCTCAGGGGTGACCTGCAGGCTGAGCCTGCAGACTGCATGTGCGACTGCGCTTCTCCAAACTTGCAAGCGTGTCGCGCCGAGCTCGAGACCTTCACCAGTGGAGCCGGTGGTTGCGATAGCTCCAACGGAAAGACCTTGTTGGGTTCAACGTGCAGCTCGAACGCGGTCCTATCCTGGTCCAAGTGGCGGCCGAAAACGCCAGCTGATGTGTGCAAGTCGACGGTGATGGTCAACAAGCCGCCGGCACAATGGGGCGAGCACGTGCAGCTCTGCCCATCGATGCCAACCAATGTCGATCCTCGAGGTTGCGCAGACGCACCGCCTAGCCCCTTCGAGTCGCGGCTGTGTATCTATCGCCCTGGGTCTCACGCTTGCCCTCCGGCCGCAGCCAAGAGCTGGTGGACCTATTTCGAGGGAATCGAGGACAGCAGGGACTGCTCGACCTGTGCCTGCGGTCCAAGCGGAACCGGTTGTGTTGGCAGCCTCGCGCAGCACGCCAACGCGGCCTGCGCCCCGCCGCCCGCTTACCCGCCTGCGAACACCTGTGTGTACATCGGCACGGACAGCTTGCGTTATGAGGCGAAGATCCTCGGTGGCTGCACACCGACTTCGCAGCCGCAGCCAAACGGTGAAGCTACGCCCACAGGCGCTGTCACCATTTGCTGTACCCAGTGAGCCGGCGCTATTGTTGGGCGGCTTTCTCGAGGGCCTCGATGCAGCTTGCCGTGGTTGGCAAGACCTCGAAGGAAGCGTAGCGAAACACTCCGCGGGTGGGCGATTGCGTGCTGCGCTGCGCGGTCATCCCAACTTGGATCTCGCTCGGCAAACCGAAGTCCTGACCAAGAGGGAAATGTACCGTTTGACCCATGCCGCCTTCGCGTGCATACAAGTAGAACTTGCCGGCGATTCGGCACACTTGCAGGTGAGCAGCCCAGGCGTTGTTGCCGTAGTGCCCCGCTGCGTGCGTCGAGACGCTTTCTGCCGTGTGCCAAATGCTGACGCCGAAGCTCGTCGTTTCCGCGTCGTAGCCGACTTCGAAGAGCAGCCAACGCGTGCTGTTGATGGTTGGGTCGCGCAGCAGAATCCCAGCACCGCTGTGCTCCTCGCCCACGGGGCTGGTGACAGAGAAACCGTTGTCGGCGACGGCGTAGATCCGAAAAGCAAAGTCTCCGCAGACCGTTTGGAACAAGAAGGGAGCTGTCTTTGTCTGCCACCAGTATTTGTCTTCCTTGTTCGGCAGAATGTGCAGCTCGCCCCCGTCGCCCTCTTGAACCGAGAGCCCCTGACCGGCTGTGTACAACTGCTTCCATTTGGCAAGCGTCGTCGTCTCGTCGACGAAGGTGTCGTCCGAGGGCGGGTCGACGGCTTGGCAGCTCGAGGTCGGTCCACCACTCGTGGAGCCATAGTCTAGATCGTCGAAGCCGAGCAACAGCTCACAACCGCACAGCATCAGCGGCGCGCAGAGACAAACTGCTGCGCAATGCCCCCCAATTCGTGCCGACATCATCGCGTCTAGTCGTTATCACGTACGCAGCCGTCGCGGCAAACGCCATGCTCGCTCTCGATATCCAGTTTCCAGCCAGTCAGCGTTTTGCGGCACTTGTTGGCCCAGTATTCTTGATTGGTAATGCCCAGGCGGGTGTCCCGATCGGGGTCACATTTGTCGGCGCAATCCTCAGGTGAAAAACGCGGCAGACATTCCGTGAAACAGCCAGAGCGACGGTATTGCATACAGGTCTCGCGCATAGCGCCTCTGAGCCGCAGACGGGTCTCGCGGCGCATGTCGCAGCGAGCGATGCAGCGATTGGTGGGATCGGCGGCAACGGGCGCGGTGCAAGAGCGCGCGACCGTGGTCAGGATCTCTTGGCGAACAGGTACGGTGCAGCCGCGCATCACGCAACAGGTGCTGACTTTGGAGACGATGGCGCAGCGCTGGTTTTCAGCTGCCAGCTTCTCGAAACGCAGCAGGGTCGTCTTGGTGGCTTCGACCGACTGCTGCTGTCCGTTGGCAATCACGCGCACCTCTTCGCGGATCTCGGCCGGCGCCGCGATGGCGCAGGGATCGGCGAATTGACTCGGATCGAGCGTCGGCCGGCAAGCGCCGGTCGCGCCGAGCACGACCCAAGCCAACAGCGAGAGTGCTAGGGGCCTTCGCATTTGTCCCCCAGCACTTTGACCATGGCGAGCTGCACTTGCTCGCTGCCCTGCTTGATTGCGCAGGTGGTCACTTTGGACACGATGCCACAGACCTCGTTCTTGTCGCCAACGGCTTGGAAGCTCACTTCGAGCTGGCGCGAGAACTGACTCGACCAACCCGCATCCACCTTGACAGTGCCAGAGAGGGCGCCGCCCAGCGAAGCATTCAGATCTTGCCGGTTTTGCTCGCTGGTCTCGAGCTTCTCGAGGTGCTGCGCCACACATGGATCGGTTACAGGCGCTATGGGATCAGGACAGCCAGCGAGTAACAGCAAGGCCAATCCAGTCAGCAAAACCGCTCCGAGGCCGCCAGCCCGCCAACTTCCCTTCGTCGTCTCTCTTGGTCTCATATCTCGTCCTACCTCGTCGGTGGATGATGTTGGTGAATTTTGCACAAGGGAGATCAAACGCAGCCAAAGGGCCGAGCTTACAGCTGTGGCCGTCTTTTCAGTTACAGCTGCCGTAGCCACCTTCGAGCATTCCGAAAAATGCAACAGAGCGGCCTGACCAGGTCGCGTTAGCTGTCAGATGATAGCAACTGTTTCCGAAGCGCTTGCACGGCCCGCTCGAGAGCTCCGGGCATATCGGCCTTCAGGCCGCAGCCGTCGAAGCTCGACCCGTCCGGTAAGCGGAAGCGGGCGACTGAGCAGTAATGAGCCGCTTCTGGTCCGGGGCAGACTGCTTGAGCCGTAGCCTTGCCGCAGCTTGGCTGTCCGATCACCGTCGCGCGACCATGGGTCTGCAGACTGCCGGCTAGGATTTCAGCGGCCGAAGCAGTCTCGCCGTCGATCAGCACGGCGAGCGGATAGGGGTAGGGGTCGTCTTGCCGGGCGCATAGCAGGGTGGAGTCGCCGTCGGGATCGTCACGCCAAGCAATGGGCGCGCCGGCCGGCAAAAAGTCGTCGGCCAGCTGCAAGCAGGCGTCGAGGTCGCCACCCGGGCAGCCGCGTAGATCGAGTAGAAGTGCTCGAACCGAACAGTCATGTCGCCGCAGCGCATTGAACAACAAGAGCGAGGCGTTGCTGACGATCCGCCTCAGCCGCACGTGGACGGTGCCGTCGCCGAGGTTGCGAAGTTGCAAGGGCGGGCAAGTCGATGGGCTTGGCAGAGGGCTCACCGCTTCGCCCAGGCCAACCAGTGCTTCGTAGCTGAGCTCAGGCGTCGACTCGGCGGTCGAGGTGCCGCCGCCAGCCAGCTCGAGCGCCGCCCGGTCGGTATAGAGCGTAGTGGTGATGCTGGGAACGACCACCATGCCCAAGAAAGCGTTCATGGCGTTGCCGGTCGTGGGACAAAGTAAGTTCACTGCGGGCATGCTGTTGATGAAGATGATCGGATTGCCCATGGTGTACATGGCAGGCAGCTTGATGCGGCCGCCGGCGATACCGGGCTCGTCGCCGCTGGTCATCGGGATGACAGCGCTCATGTTCAACGCCGGCATGAAGCCGACGTAGATGTTTGGCGAGAAGGGCACCGCCATGGAGCTCATCGCCAAGTTGGGATAGGGGATCGGCACCGGGGGAATCGGCGGCACCGTGGGCAAGATGTCGGGGAAGCAGAAGTTGCCACCCAGACCGTTGTTCTGTGCGGGCATCATGGCGCAGTCCTCCTCATCCGAGATGAACTTCTTTGCCGTTGATGGTGATGATGCCGCGTGTGGCGATTGATGCTTGCTCGGCCTGAAGGTGCGATCGGCCTTGCACCAGCTCGTGCTTGTCGCCGGCGTGCACCTTCAGCGTCTCGCGAACGGTTTGGTAGAAGTTGCTCACTTTCTGTACTACCGAGCCGGCAAGCAGCCGCATCTTGTCGACTTTGACAGCGAGCTGAGGAGTGCGCAGCGCGATCTGCTCGTCGCCTTGCAAGCTCAAGCGGCCACCCACCGCGTGCAAGCTCACGTCGCCTTGGAATCGCAGCGAGACCTCGCCGCCCTTCGATTGCAATACGCCGATCACGTAGAAGCCGCCCTCGCGGCCAATGACGAGCAGCACATCGCCAATCGCGAAGTTGTAGGGGAACGCCAGTGCCATTTCCGCCTCGACGGGTTCGCCGTCACCAACACGAATGGTGGGCCGGAGACCTTTGCGGCCAGTCACCGTGGCAGGTCCGAGATAGAGCTCGTCGGCGGGGCAGGAGGGTAGCTTGTCGATGAAGGCTAGGGCGTGGGACATGGTGACGATGCTCTCAGTGGGTTCAGGCTTTGGGTGGGCGGAAGGCCTCGGCTTCGAGGCGGTCCAGATCGGTCTTGCGCATGCGCACTGTGATGGCACCGGTGAGCACGGCGCCGTGATCCTTGACGTTATGCAGGTTGGCGTAGAACAGATTGGCGCCGGTAAAGACGGAGTGCTCGATGTTGGCGTGTGACAAGTCGGCGTAGCTCAGCTTGGCCGAGTCGAAGTTGACCCGATCGGCGGTGGCGTGATCGAACAGCGTCTCGCGCAGGTCACAGCCAGCAAAGCTAGCGTCCGAGAGCGTTGCTTTGCTGAAGGTGGCGTAGCGCAGCTTGGCCCCATCGAGGCGTGCGAAGCTCAGGTCGGCCTCACCCAGGAATACGGCTTTGGCGTGCGCGCCCCGCAGATCGGCGCCGGCGAGCTTGGTCGCTTTCATGGTAGCCATGTCGAGCACCGCGCCATTGAGATTGGCTTTGCGCAGATCGGCGTCATTGAACGTACAGCAACTGAAGTTACAGCCGCTCAAGTCCATCTGAGTCATGTCGCAGCCGATGAACATGCAGGCGCGGAAGGTCACGCTGCGCAAGTCGTGGGAGCGCCAATCGATCGAGTCCAGACCCACACCTTCGAACACCGCCTTGTTGAGCACCGCGCCGTCGATCTGGGCCTCGTCCAAGGTCACGTGCTTGAGCATGGCGCGGCTGAGATTGGCCTCGACCAATACCGCCTCTGACATCAAGCAGCGCTCGGCGGTGACACCGCTGAGATCGGCACGCGTCAGGTTGGCATTGGAGAAGTTCATCAGCTCCATCTCGCGGCCGCTCAGATCGACCCCTTCGAGGTTGGCGTCGTTGAACAACGTGAAGCACAACCGGGCATCGGTCAGATCTGCGCCGCGCAAGTCAGCTCCCGCAAAGCAGGTGCGCTCCAAGTTGGCGCCTCGCAAATTCGCGCCCCGCAAGTCGACGCCGCTCAGGGTGGCGTAGCTCAGGTCGGCGCCGCTCAAGCTCACCCCGGGCAAGGCCTGCCCGTCGAGGTCTGCGGCGTGGAGATCGGCACCAGCGAGGCTGCCCTGCGGCAGCTTGGCGCCGTCGAGCACGCAACCCTTGAGCACCTTGGGCAAGCGCACCCCCTGCAGATCAGCCTCGGATAAGACGCACTTGCTCAGCCGCGCTGTTTCCACCTGGGCCCCGCTCAGCGTGGCGCTGGTGAAGTCGCATTTGCTCAGTTGTGCTTGGCTGAAGCGCGCCTCGCTCAGATCGGCTTCGGCGAACGTCGTCTCCTCGCCCCTGCAATCAGTGAAGTCAGCGTTTCGCAAAGAGGCGCCGTTGAGGCGGGTCTTTTCCAGCGAGCAGCCGGCGAACATCGCGCTATCGAGCGACGCGTACATGAGCAGGGTTTCATTCAGACTCGCGCCGCGAAAGTCTGCGCCGTCGAGCACGCTCCCGAGCAACTTGGCTTTGTCGAGCTGGCACCCCTTGAAGGAGGCGCGACTGAGATTGAGGGCGGCAAGCCGAGCGTCTTGCAAGTCGGCCCCATCGAAAACCGCCTCGCGCAGCGAGCAATCATCGAGCTCGACGCCTCGCAGCTGCGCGCCAGCAAGGCGGGCACCGTCCAACTTGACCTGGTAGAAGCGGGCACCGGACAGCTGAGCGCCTGACAAATCACGCTCTGTCAGATCGAGTGAGCTGATCAGCTGATCCTCGAAGGATTGGCCGGTGCGAACTGCTTGCACGAACTGATCGGGCGTCATCGCTTCCGTACCATCCTGCCGCGCTTGAAGTCGGCGTTGAGCAAGTTGGCCTTGGCGAAGTCCACGTCGACGCCGTGGGCTTCGATGAGGCGCGCCTCGTACAAGTTGGCTCCCCGAAATGAGCAATCGCTGAGCGACGCTTTGCGCATGTCGACACCCAGCAAGTTGGCGTGGTCGAATCGTACCTCTCGCAAGGCTGCCTTGTAGAAACGTGCCCCGGGCATGTCTACGGCGCTGAAGTTGGCGCCGGGCGCCATGACCAGCATGAAGACGTTGTCGGGCAACACAGCGTGGCTGAAGTCGGCGTTGTCCAGCTGCGACTTCAGCCAGTTGGTGCCGACGCCGCGAAGCCCCCGAGCATCGAGGTCGCAAAGCGTAGCCTCGATAAAACCGCTGCGCGAGACCTCGGCCTGACTGAGCTTTGCGCCGCTCAGGTTGCAGCTGCGAAACAGACTGCGCTTGGCGTTGGTCTTGATCAACGATGCGCCGGCAAGGTCGCAGTCGTCGAAAACACAAAACTCGAAGTTGCCGCCGCTCAGGCGCGCCCCCGTGAGCTTGACCTTCGAGGCCTGCCACGAAAACGCATTGGCGCCATCGAGATGGGCATCGCTCAGATCGGCTTTGAGCAGCACGCTGCGCTCGAGGGTTGCTTCCTTGAAGTTGGCACGCACGGCGATGGTTCGCGACAGGAGAGCAGAGCCGAAGTTGGCCTTCCGGCAGCTCGCGTCGCTCATGTCGACGCGGGCCAGCGACGCGCCGCTCAGGTTTGCCTCGTCGAGGTTGGCGCCGACCAGCTTGGCGCGGCTGAGGTTGGCACCTTCGAGGTTCGCGCCGCGGAGATCCACGCCTCTCAGATCCCGGTCGCTCAGATCTTGGAAGGAGAGATCACAGCCTGGCGCGGGCTCGACCAACGGTCGATCGAGCATTGCTTTCATGTTCAGGGGCTCGCCGCCCGATGTGCCGTCGTTCAGCTCTGCCAGCCGGTCGTCGATGGCTTCGTTGACGTCAGACCAGTCGACCTGAGGCAGTTGTTTCTGCTGGGTTGCCAGGTCGGACATCATGCGTTTGAGAAGCGGATCGCCCCCGCCTGCGGCTTTGCCATCAGCGCCCATACGCACTGCCGGGGCGGGTGGATCCTGGCCTTCGGCTAGCGTCTTCTTGACGGCCTCCTTGAGCGCTTTGGGCGAGTCCGGGTTGTTGTGTATGGCCTGCACGCCAGCTTCGAGGGTGGTTTCCTTCAACGCTTGGAGTTGTTCAGGTGGGATGAGCGGCCCACTGAGGCGCTCGAGGATGTTGCCCATGAGGTGCTCGTCCTCATCCATCGCGTCGATGTCGCGTTCGAGCTGCCCGCTGTCGATGTCGTCTTGGAGCTTTTGCAGCTTGGGGATCTCGGTTTCGCTCAGCCCCACTGGATCGGCTGCGAATTTGTCGAGCGCATCGAAGTACTCGGTCTTGGGTCTTGGCGGATCGGCCAGATCTTCTGCTGCAATCAGGAGTGCTTGCACGTCGTGCAAGTCGTCCTCGCGTACGGGCGTCACACCACGCCAGGTCAGGTACAGCGCTTCGGCATCGAGATCTGCAAGCAGCGTGTCGAGCGCCATGGACAGCTCAGCTTTGGTGCCCGCGTCGTTGATCAAGAAGGCACGCACGCGCAAACCGGGCAACTGGCTGCGGAAGTCGGCTGCTTCGGGGTGCAAGTTCTCGAAGCGCATGGCCTCGTCCCCCCGCAGGTAGCCCCGCAGTTGCTGGTCGGGCGGGGCGGCCTGCAAGTGGGTCCAATCGAAGTCGCGTGGGAAGTAGGGTGCGTACTTCTTCTCGTAGTCTTCGCCGTACTCGTGGCCGAGCTTGCTCTTTCGGTGGGGCCACCAGGGGCTGATGGGGCCGAATCCGGCTGGTTTGGGCTCTTTGCCAGCGCGCGTGATCAGATGGTGGGGGTCTTCGACGTTGGGTAGCAAATCGGCATGGAGTAGCGCCTTTTTGAGCGACTCGGGCCAATCCTCGACTCCTTCGCGTTCGGTTATTGGTTTGGCGAGGTGGTGTCCTTTGCCGATGGGGTTGGCCGGGAAGTCCGGCCCGCCGAAGGCGTGCTCCCAGCCTAGGGGCATCTTCCGAAAAGGAATTGGGTCGGTGGCCTTGCCGCCGACGAATCGGTCGACCCAGCGTCGCTCGCCGATCACACGCAAGCGCTTCGACCAGTTGCCGATCTCCACGCCAACATCGCACTCGGCAACTGCGCGTCCCCTCGGCGGGTAGCAGCTGCCTGCCACCAGTACTTCGGCGTTGAGCTTGAAGGGGACCAAGTCGCTCGCATAACGCAGGGGGCCGACTTGGGCGATGTCGTCGTCGTCGAACACGTCTGCCGACAGCGGTCCTTGACCCATCACCTGGCCAACCTCGTCGATGACGTCACGGGTCTCTTGCGGCACGATCTCGTCGTCCAGATCGAGCTTGGTGAGCTGGGCCTTGACGGGCAGCATGGGCTCGCCTGGGGCGAGGCGTAGCTTCGCGCGCACGACAGCGGTCAGCTCGGGCTGCGGAGGCTTGCGCGAGCTGATGCGGTAGCCGAATGCAAATGGGGTGAGGTTCTTGACGCGGATCATAGCCAGAACTTGAAGAGCGACGGCCTCATCGAGCCAGCCGTGGCGGTCTCCTCCTTCACCTTGGTAGCCATGTCGATGAGTGAGGCCCGGTTTTTCGAAAGCCCAATCTTGTCGTACTTGAGCTTGTATTGGAGCTTGAGGGCAGCATCGATGTTCAGCTTGTTGCCGAGCTCGAGCGTGGTTTTGCGACCGATGAAGACGCCGATCTTGTAGCAGTTGAGCCAGCAAGTCGCGCTGGCGCTAGCGCTTACCTCAGCCACGGCACCGACTTTGAGGGCGAAGCCCTGTCCGTGGTTGGTTTCGAGCAAACCGCCGAAGGCCAGCTCGATGTTGACGACGAAGAACTCCTGGCTCTTGAGCGAGCTGCTGGTGTGCAGGTTCTCGCTGAATTTGGCGATGGGGCTGGTCACAGAGCCCTTCTGATCGATGACCACCTCCGCTTTGGTGTTCGAAGTCCATGTCCCGTCCACCTGCGTCTTGGCCGTCTTGGTGCCGATCCACTCCTCGCTCGAAATGGAGCCGTCGCCACTGCCGTCTGCAAACACTTCGGTCGTGCCGGTGATCGCTTTGGCTTTGACGTATTCACTGACTGACGGTTTCTGCCAGTTGACCGTACCGCCGAGCAGCCAGCCCTGGTCAGGATTCTGATGCTGAACCGTGCCGACGGGATTGTCGACAATTGCCGTCGAGGTGCTCGGTCCTCCAATGGTCGACTTGATCAATCGGCACTTGTAGGTCTCGTACTGGTTGCCTTGGTAGATGCCGATGACATTGCCTTTGACCGTCTCGTCGACCACCCGCCATTCGTCGGTGTTGGCTGCCGAATCGTGGTGCCATTGGATGTTGACCACCTCACCGGGCGTGTTGGTGCCGTC
>CAZRGL010000064.1:0-6416 GCA_964599485.1 uncultured Polyangiaceae bacterium | reverse complement strand
GATTCCCAATACGACTCACCCCAACCGTGCTTGGTGTAGGTGGCGCTGTCGCCGGTTCGCTGCCAGCGCCGGCCGAGCACGACCATCTTGTAGTTGCCGCCAATCACCTCGATGCGATCGCCACGCGTAGTGGTTACGCGGTTGCCGTCGGTGTGCTCCCGCCAACCTCCTCGGGTCAGTAGCTCGGCCGTGCGGGCTTTGACGAAGGCTTTCGGGTTGCCGGTGGCCGTGCTCGTCGCCACCCCATCGTCCCTGAGGTAGACCGCTTGTGGGTGGTTGTAGCCTTTGTCGACACGGTAGTCGTCGCGGAAGAACAGCTGTGTTGAGCGGTCCAGATCGACTGCTTTGAGCAGATCGTCGCCGGCACGCTTGAGCGAGCTCTCGCTGCGCGCTTTGCCGAGCTGGATGTACGACAGCGGGTAGGTGCTATTGGAGCCTCGGTAGCCAGGAACTTCGAGGCGAATGTACTTCTGGCCAGCGTGCCCACCTTGATCGAACACCACCCGCTGCCCACCTGACCCCGTCTCATTTGCGCTGCTTTGATCGATATCGACGTCGTCCGGAACCGTGACCAGCTGGGTCGCGGTTGCGCTCGCTGCCAGGTGGGTTGCTGTTTCTGCTTGGTTGACGGTGATCGTTGCCGTCCCTGCTGCCACCGGGGTTGCGCTGCTGCCCGCGACCGAGACGATGTTGTTGTCAGAGCTGTGGAAGGAGCGTGTGCCGCTAGAGTCAGTCGTCACACGAAGCGTGAACGTACCGCTGCCCACATTCTTGGCCCCGAGCGGGCCGAAGCTGAGCGTCGGGCTGAGCTTGGTCGTCACTCGAGGTTCCCCCCAGAAACGCGGGTCGCCTGGGTCTTTTGCTCCAAGTCGGCAACGACTGCTTTCTGCTCGTTGAGGTACGCCCAGTTGGAATCGCCTCGGTTGGCGGCGCTGAAGCCGAGGCTGATGTCGACGTGTTTGGCCAGATCCACGGCGGCGACGCTGGCGAGGGCTAGATTCAACTGGCCTCCGAGGAAGAACTCGGCGCTGACTCCGAGCTCGAACGAGCGCTTGAGGCCTATGAACACCGAGACGTTGTAGGCGGGGAAGCTCGGGCCGAAGGGGCCATCTTTCTTGTTGCCGAAGATGTGCTTCTCGGCGGCGACGAAAGAGATGCCGACGCTGACCGCGCCGACGCTGAGCAGGTGGCGCTGATCGAAGGTGGTGCTGTTTTCGATGTGATCGGCCAGCACGCTGTCGAAGCTGAACACCACCTCATCGCCGAAATCCCCGGTGTTGTCGATGCGGGTCGGGGCGAGCTCTTCTTCGTCGAGGTAGGTGCTGATGTGCGTAGTCTCGCTGATCTCGGTTTGGGCGACTGTGGTGTCGTGGATGCTCGCCGCTTCGGTGTGATCGATGACAGTGGTGGCGTAGACGTCTTCTTCGATGATGGGATTGTCGCTGTTGTCTACAGTGGCTGTTCCTTTGGCGACCGCTGCACCGATGCCCCAGCCGAGGAAGGGCGTTACGAGCAACAAGGGAGCCGCCGGTGTTGCCGACTGCCCAGCGTTAGCTCTTGTGAGCGCAACGGCGGCGAAGGCCACGAATCCGCCGACCGTCCCGGCCAAAACGCCAATCATCGGGGCGATCGAGTCGCCTGGGCCCTGCTTGACGCCGATGTTGCTCTGGATGACATCGCCGTCGAAATACTCGACGACCCGCCCCTGGTAGCGGCTCAGAGCGTTGGCGTGCTCGGTTTCTTCGACCACCTTCCAGGTGCCTGGGCTGTTGCAGTCGCTGGCTGATACCCAACTGATGCTCTTGACCTCGCCCGGCGTGGTGGTGGTGTCATGGTTGTGACCGCCAGACGACTCCCAGGTCGACTTGGACATGACCGCGCTGGTCTGCTGGCGGCCGAAGATGATGCGCTTGTAGTTGCCGTAGACGAAGTCGACGCGATCGCCGCGGGTGGTGCTGATACGATTGCCGTCGGTGTGGTCGCGCCAGCCGCCACGCGTCATCAGCTCTGCGGTCAGTTGGGTGGCGGTCTTTGCGACATTGCGCTTCTTGCCGTCGTCGCGCCGGTATGCCGCGCCCGCACCGCTCATGTTGCGGTCTTCCCCGTCGTTGGATTGGTCGAAGAAAGAGCTTGCCGCCGGTGGTTTGATCCCAGCTCGATGCAGCAAATCGTCGCCGCTGAGCTTCTCGGTGCTCAGCTCCGCAACCGAGCTCGTCATGGAGCCAAGACGCAGGTAGCTGATGGGGTGTTTGCTCCTCACCCCGCCAGTGCTGGTGCTGCCGTCATAGTTCGGCACGAGCCAGAATGCGTGTTTCTGCGTCGTCATCTTCCGAGGCGGTTTGTTGAAGCCGAGCTCATGAAAAGCACTTCCTGACGATCTGCTCGATCTGCGCCACGAACAGGTCCATCTTTGCCGCGGCGATCTTCTTCTTCCAAACGAAGTCGATGATGGCTTTGGCGAGATCGAGCTCCAGGGAAGCATCGAGCTCTACGGCTTTGCCATCGACCATCTTGAGGTCGATGACCGGCCCCACAGTCGAAGAGGCGCTGAGCAGCGAGTAACCCGTCTTGAACACTCCAGCCAGATTCACGCTTGTCAGAAAACGGTCGTAGTGCAGGTTGAGTGAAGTGCCCACGCCGACCTCGACGTTGGCGGCGCAGAGCGAGATGTTGTTGGTCCACTTGCCGGCATAGTTGTCGATCTTGTGACCAAAGCGCTCGAAAGACACGGTGATGCCAGCGTTGGTGCGCTCGCTGAAATTGCCGATGGGATGTGCTTTCGTGCCAACGGTGCTGGTGCATCCCCGCGAGCCGGTGACGTCGAGAAAGGAGTGATGCGTCCCCGCCGCAGCTTTGATGTCACTCGATTCGGTCATGTTGCCGGTGACGTGCACCTTCTCGTCGACACTGGTCGCGTGCAGGGTGGAGCTGACCTGTCGAGCGTAGGTGGTCTCGGTGATGGCGGGCTTCTTGGCTGTGCCGCTCGCAGTGCTCTTTGGATCGGTCGGATCGGCCAGAGGCCCGCCGTAGCCCGTGTATTCGATCTTGCTGGGGCCGGAGAACACCTCTTCGTAGCGGCCGGTGTAGCTCGAGTGGACCTCGCCCTTCTCGGTCTTCTCGGTGACCTCCCAGGTGCCTGAGTCAGTGGTAGACCAGCTGATGCTGATTACCTCGCCCGGCGTGGAGGTGCTGTCGTGGTTGTGGCCTCCGGACGACTCCCAGGTCGAGACGCTGACGCTGGTGTCGCTCGGATCTACGCGGCCAAGCACGATGAGGCGGTAGTTGCCGCCGACCACTTCGACACAGTCGCCACGCGTGGTCGAGATGCGATTGCCATCGGTGTGCTCGCGCACGCCGCCGCGACTCAGGAGCTTGTTCGAGGTCGCCTGGGCTTGGTTGTGCGCTACGGTAGCGACGGTGACCGCGTCGTCTTCGTAGAAGCTCCGGCCGAAGGTCGGGTTGCTTGCTTTGGGATCGGCCCACGGTGCGGAGTCTGCCTTGAAGGACGAAAAGGAAGAGCCCGCGGCGCCCGGTTTGACGTGGTCGTCGCCTCGCTGGGTCTCAGTCAATCCGGCGCCGCTGGTCGGAAAGGCTGCGCCCAGACGCAGGTAGGTCAGCGGGGGATTACCGCTGCCTCCCTCGTAGTTGGGAACCGTGAGCTGGAAGTTCTTGCTCATGGCTGGGGCGTGTTGGCGACTGAACGCAAAGCCATAATCCTACGGCGCGGGTTGGTTGGACATGAAGCGCTGGAGCGCCTCTGGAATGTGCGCCCCGATCGTGGCGGGCCGCAAGATCTCGAGCACCCGGATTGGGGGTTTGCCGAGCACAGCCCGTGCATCGCGAAACACCAGCGGGCGCTCGATGAGGCTCGGATAGGTCACCAGGGCCTCGAGAAGCTCGTCATCAGGCGCATGGTCGAGCCCGAGCTCCTTGGCCATCGGCTCCCGCTTGCGCAGCAGCGCTTGCGGCGTCGCTTGCAACATCGCAAGGGCGCCTCGTAGCTCCTCGACGGTGGGTGGCTGTTGCAGGATAGGGCGCAGCAACACCTCGACAGGAAACTCCTTCAGCGCCGCCAGGGCCTTGGCCGACTTGGGGCAATCCGGATCGTGCCACATGGTTACGGTGATCATGGGCCTTGCCATCAGCTGCCGCTGCCATCCTCGATTTCGAACAGCACGCCCGACTCGGTCTTGATGCGGTTCTTGCTGGCCACCGACTGATCGACTGGCGTGGGTGTCAGCGGATTGGGCACTGCGCCCACGATGAGCGGCCGATCGGGATCGCCGTCGACGAAGGTGACGGCCACCTCCACACCTGGACGCAGGGGGAAGTGCATCCCGTAGTTGGGCCCTGCGCTCGGCTGCAAACGACGCACCGGTCTCGAGGCTTTCCGTTCGCCTGGTGCTGCAGTGTCGAACAGGAACTTGACGGTGTAGCGGCCTTGCTCGTCGATCTTGGCGTGCTTGCCAACCTCACCTTCGGTATCGGGCTCGATGACGCCAGTGATGATGCCGTAGATTCGAGGCACCGGCGTTACCCGCGGCGGGCGGTATTGCAGCTTTGATTCGATTGCGAGGAAGCGGTTGTTGTATTGCTCCTCGGTGTCGCGGCCACGCAAGGCTACCGGCTGGCTGAGACGATGCTCCACCTCGACGACGCGCAGCTCGGGGTTGACGGTTGGATGACCTTGCACCTCGAAATACGCGCCGGGACGGAGGTGCTCGAGGGCAGTGCGCCCTTCATATACGAGCTGGGTGGCTTGTCGCTGCTCGGCGCGAATACGGGCCATCACCTCCGCCTGCTCGGGCGTCTTGAGGTGCGCGCCGTACTCGACCACGCCGCCGGCATAACTGCGCTCGAGCGCGTGCATGGCTTCGATCTCCAGAGAAGGAGTGCGGTAGTTGTAATCGCGTTCCACGTAGGTGCTCGGCACCAAGCGCTGCCGGCGCTGCAGCTCGAACAGATCGATGCGCTCGCCACGCCCGCGATATTGCGCCGTGCCTAGGTTGGTATGAAACCCGCGCTTGTCATCGACGAAGACGATGGTGTCGCACTGCTTGTCGTGCTCGAAGATGAAGCTGATCCCCAGATGCTCAGCGAGCCGGCTCACGAACTGCAGATCGGTCTCTCGGTATTGGACGACGAACTCGCGCTTGGGGTAGCTGCCCAGCAGCCGCTCCTCGTAGTCGCTTTCGACTTCGAGCAAGCCCACGAGGCCCAGCTTGCGCTCGATGATCTCCGGAACGCTCATGTCGAGGAAGATGTCGAGCGTCTCGACCATGTTGAGGCGCCAAGCGCGCGGTACGATCTGCAGCCGGTAGAGGCTGTACTCGTCCTCGGTGTCGAGCAGGTCGTGTATCTCGGCGACCATGCCGTAGATACGACGCGACTCGCCGCTCGAGCGCTCGAACACGATCGCTACGGATGCGCCTCCCACCTTCTCGAGGTCGAGGCCGCCTGGCTCGGAGCAGACCACCTCGAGCTCGAACGAAAAAAGCTCGGAGATGCGTTCGCGGCCTTGCAGGACGTGGACCTGCAAACTGTCTGCGGCGAACTTCTCGGCCTCCAAACGTACGGTCAGGTCGTCTTTCGCCATGGCTCAGCTGACTCATGCGTCGTCTCGGCGTCAAGCTGCGTGGCTCTTGACGAGCTCGCATTGTGACGGCTTGAAGAGCGGCCGGCTCTTGCGTAGGGTTTTGAGATGGACAAGCGTTGGATCTCCATCACTATTTTCCTTTGCGTCTCGCCGCTGTTGCAGGGCGCAGGTTGCCGCACACACTACAGTGCACGGCTGCAAGGAACCGTCGCCAGCCAAGCGCTGGTCTCCAGCGCGCAAAAGGCCAAGACCGTTCGCGTCATCTATCGCTCACACGCTGTCGAGCTGCCGCAATGCGCGGACGACTGGGCACCCTGCTTGCGGGTCAGCGAGCACTGGAGAGCGCTGCGTGAGTGCGATCTGTTCGAGCCCAAAGAGGGCAAGCGTGCCGCCGGGGTGCTCGAGGCCAAGACGGGAGCATTCACTTTTGATGCATGCACTCACATGGTGGGTGTCGACTATCGCGCCGATGTGGCGGCCTATCTCGATCTCGATGGCAATGGGCGCCTCGATGTTGGCGAGCCTTACGGCGTTTATGCCGACAACCCGCTGAGTCGCGACAAGGAGCCTACCGCGAAACCCATGAAGATCTCGATCGACCGGGTTCTGGCGGGCCAGTAATAAAATGCCCTGCCCGAAGGGGGAGCTGGTGGGCGCGGCCGGGGTTTACCCGGTTTACCCCCGCCCGCGCCCGAATCCGTGACCGCCCCCGCGCCCGAATCCGCGTCCGCCTCCGCGCCCGATCAGTTTGGCCGCCCCTTGACACCCAATATCCGGTCAACCTTCTTGATGTTGTGCTTTGGAACGACGCTACCGGGCA
>CAZRGL010000063.1:0-29232 GCA_964599485.1 uncultured Polyangiaceae bacterium | reverse complement strand
GTTGCCCTTACCATCGCATAGCTCGCCGCCAGCGCAGACTGTGCCGGCGTTGGCGCCGGTGCAGTTGCCAGTCGCTCCGCAGAAGCTCTCATCGGTATCGGGGTTGATACAAGTTCCGTTGCAGTTGATGAGTCCTGTCTGGCAGCTCAGTGCGCATGTGCCCATGCCATCGCACAGCTCGCCGTCGGCGCACACTGTACCGGCATTGGTGCCCATGCAGTCGCCGCTGGCGCCGCAGAAGCGCTCGTCGATGTTGGGGTCGACGCAGGTGTCGTTGCACACGATGAGGCCAGGACTGCAGCCGGTCGCGCCGCCTACGCACTTGCCCTTGCCATCACACAGCTCGCCGCCGGCGCACTTGGTTCCGCACGCGCCGCAATTGGCCGCGTCGATGTCGGTGTTCGTGCAGGTGCTATCGCACTCGGTGAGACCGGCCTGGCAGCTGACCGCGCAGGACCCAGCCGAGCACACTTCGCCCGAGTTGCAAGCGACCCCGCACGCGCCGCAGTGCGCCCGATCTTTGGTGGTGTCGATGCACGCGCCGTCGCACTCCGAAAAGGGGCAGGGCGCGACCGGCTCGCCCAATTCTATGCAGTGCACGATGCTCAGCGCTGCAAACAACATGACGACGCTGGATGCGGCGCCCATCAATCGAGTTCTGCGTTCCTGTACCATTCGACTCCCCTCGTCGCGGCCCGGTTTGGACGAACCCGTAAGATACCATGGACACCCAGGGAGCGTGACGTCTCACCGCTGCGCCCGCGCCGCGGCGGTCATTACCGGGCGGTCCGGAACGTCGAGGGCACGACGAACTGCTGCGCCCAGGGCAAGTTGTGCTGTGTGGTGCCCTGTCCGTGGGCGGTGCGATTCGCCCTCATATGAAAGCGCTCACAATCATGAGCAGGCCGATGATGGCGACGGCACCGACCACCAGGATGAGCACCTTGCGTCTTGTGACGAATTTGGCATAGAGGTCGAGCAGCTGCGCCTCGCTGAACGTGGATAGAAGCAGCTGGTTTCCGGGTTGGTTGCACATGACCAGCACTCCGTTGTGGCGATAGCCATACCCGCACACGAAAAGCGCATCCCCTGGGGTGATGAGATGCTCCTCCACACGGATCTTGGCATGCGCCTCACCACTCTTTTGACGCGCCCATGCTTCGATTGCAGAAGTCAGCTCCATGTCGCGGCTGGGCATGCCGCCGATCACGATGCCACCGTGACCATACTCCACCACTGGAACGTACATACCAGCCCCGTTGGGCCAAGCACGCTCCCCCGAGCCGTCGTCGAGCCAGAACTCACGCCGATCCTTCTCGGTGTACACCTGGTGGTAGGAGCTTCTCTTGTGGCCCAGGTAGAGCGCTGCGACGTTGACACGGAACACGAGGGCGGGCCGGCGGCTCACCGGGGACACTGTGTGGCCCTGCTCGCTCGCGACAGCGCGGCCGTGAAGCGCTACCATACCGCCTCCCGGGGTTCTGGCGATCGGCGTTGTTGGTGTCCGAACGATGCGCCGGTGGTCTTCCACCTCCTCAATACGACCCGTCGACACGACGACCAGAAACACGAAAGTGCCGCCGCCGGCGAACAGGAGTGCAAAGCCGACGAGGGCGACGATCACCCTCGCAACCCTCGAATAGCGAGCCACCGGTGCGCGACACGGTAGAGCTCGAGCTCCTCACGGAAGTTCCAAGACCGCACTGAGGATGAATGCTCGCACGGCGAACTCGTGCTGGAAAGGGTTTCGGCTGCCTCCAGCGCCCCTACGCAGCAAGACTTCGATCAAGTGGGCGCTGATATGCGCGCAATTCGGTGGGAGCATTGTGAATGCGGATGCACGAGCGTTGACGTGCTGGCAGTGCTGCGCACACCTAGCGGCTTCATTCGATTGCACCTAGGTGTGCGATGACCGGCGCGCCCTCCCTACAGGGGCCCTTCTCTGCGCACTTGCGCCCACCGAGCCGAGCCTTTTGCGCACTTGTGCGTGTGGCTTCACAGCACCGGGGTGTCTGCTGTGCAGCGCGATGCGCATCGCGGTTGGGTTTGCGCTGGTCCTCCGCCATTTGGGCTGTTTTCTCGCATGGCACGCTTCCTGCGACGTGCGACCACAACTCGCGAGTGGTGTCCGCAGCAGTCTGCGCGTCGGTAGCTCGCATCGAGAGGGCTCGAGTTGAACGCACCCCATGGACTCAAGATCATCAGCGGCGGCGGCGGTCGTGGACCGGGCGCGAGCGGTTCAGACGCAATGCGCCGAAGCGGCCTCTTCCCCGGCAAGCAGGTTGCCAGGAACATCAGACTCCTGTCGCCCTTGGGCAGCGGCTCGATGGGCAGTGTGTGGCGGGCCGAGCACACAACGCTGGGCATCGAGGTGGCCGTCAAGTTCATCGCGTCGGAGCAGGCGGGGGAGACGGCTGAGCTCGTCGAACGCTTCAAGCGAGAGGCGCGAGCGGCAGCCAGCATTCGCAGTCCCCACGTCGTGCAAACACTCGACCACGGTGTTACCGATGATGGAGAGCTCTACATCGTGCTCGAGTTGCTCGAGGGGGAGACGCTCGGCGACTTGCTCGACCGCGAGGGCGTGCTCGACCTCGCGACGGTTGGAATCGTCGTTGCGCAGGTCAGCCGAGCGCTGTCACGCGCCCACAAGCTCGGGATCGTTCACCGGGACATCAAACCGGAAAACATCTTTCTGACTTACCCCGAAGCCGATAGGCCATTTGTGAAGCTGCTCGACTTTGGCATCGCCAAGGTCAGTGCATTCGACATCAATCGCAAACTCACCGCCTGCGGCATCTCTGTAGGTACCGTTCCATACATGAGCCGGGAGCAGCTTCTCGACGCTGGCAATGTGGACGCGAGCGCCGACTTGTGGGCGCTCGCAGTCGTGGCGTACGAGGCGCTCACCGGCGCCTTGCCGTTTGACGGTCGCAGTTTCGGAGAAGTGTGCAACGCCATCTTCTCGGGCAACTTCAAACCGCCAAGTGAACGCAACTGCAAGCTGCGCCGGTCGCTGGACGTTTGGTTTGCCAAGGCCTTTGCGCGAGATCCCATCGGTCGCTTCCAGACCGCGCGTGAGCTGGCCGATTCCTTCATCCGGCTCGTGATGTTGGCGCCGGGGGCGCGCCACTTTGCAGACGCCGACGCGACGGGGCCGTTCGTTGCAATCCCCGCACAGGACGCCGACCCATCGACACAGCACCCGCAAGGGCCCAAGCAGAGCATCAGGCCGCGGGCCGACAACGCGCCGCGCTTGGTCGATACCAACGACTTCTTGCTCGACGAGCACCTGCAAGATGCGGCCCCGACCGATCAGCACATCGACGCGGTTCGGCGATTCGATTCGTTTCGCAAATGGCCGTCCGGCCCGGCTCAGGCTCATGTCACTGGCCCACATGAGCTCGCTTCTGCGCCCTTGCTGTCAGCACAGGAGGAAGACCTCGAGATCGGCAAGCCCCCCATGAAGGCGCTGTGGCCCTGGATGACCTTGGTGGCGCTCAGCGCCGCAGTCGTCCTGCTGTTCGTCGTGCGCTCGGCCGACGTCGAGCGTTCCGCGCTGGTTCCGAGCTTTGCGGTGCTCACCAATGACGTCGCTTTGGGAGATCCGGCGCTGCCACAGGCCTCGCCATCACGGCCGGAGTGGGCCGAGGCCGTCAGCACCCTGTCGGGGGACGAGCCTAGCCCGAAAGAGACCAAAGCGGGCCGGAGAGAAACCAAAGCTGGCTCGAGCACGCGTCGCGCCAAGCGGGCTCGGGGCGACGCAGAGCCCACGGGCGACGCTGAGGTACAGCGCCCCGCCAAAGCGCCAGCTGACGATGCCACGCCAGCGCCGGCCAAGGAGACAACGAAGAGCACCACACGAAATCGGGGAGGATAGCCTCGGATTCTAGAATCAGTGGAGTTGTGGCACTGCTGATGCTGTCGTTGTCGATCTACCCAGCTGCTGCCGCGTCGTGGGGCTCGTGGAGCAAGGCGGACAAGGAGCAAGCGCGCCAACAGATGATTGCAGCAAAATCGATCGAGCGCTTCAAGCCTGCCGTCGTGCTCACGAGATCATGGGCTCGCCGACTACGGTCGTTTGGTTGAGCTTGTTGAAAAGCAACGCCGCAAGGGGCGTGCCGTCGCCGAAACGGTTCGGAACGGGTCCTCTGCTTGACAACAACTCAGCCGCCTTGTGCAATCGCTATCATGGGGTGGGAAGCGAGGATTCGCGCGCTCGTCGTGGTGCTTGGTTGCATGCTGCTTGCATCCTCGGCTGCGGCGGAAAGCTACCAGTACGACGCGTTGGGGCGCCTCACTAAGGCGACCTTCGATGACGGCTCGAGCGTCGTATACGACTATGACGCAGCTGGGCACGTGGTGAAGGTAACGCCCAGCGGGGCAACCGGGGGTGCGGGCGGTGGCGGTGGCGCCGCGGGCAGTGCTGCTGGTGCCGCGGGCGGAGCTGGTGGTGCCGGGGGCGTCGCTGGTGCTGGTGGGGTAGCGGCTCCCGCGTCGGCGGGCGCTGGCGGTTGCGGGTGTGAAATCGTCGGCTCGCCGCATCGACTTCCGGGCGAAGCGTGGCTGCTCCTCGCGTTTGGAGTACTGGTGGCAAAACGGCGCCGGCGGAGCTCCTCGAAGCGCGCGGCGTTGCTCTTCGAGCTGGCGGCACTGCTATTGTTGGTCAGTTACTCGACGCGCGCGAACGCGGCCTCCTGCGGAGACATGTATTGCGAGGAAGTAGAGTGCTTCATATGCGCTGATGATTGCCCTGCGGCGGACGAGGTTTGCGACAACCAAGACAACAACTGCAACGGACCAATCGACGAAGGCTGCATCGTTGCCGAGGTGTGCTCCGACAAGAAGGACAATGATGCCGACAACCTGACCGACTGTGCGGATCCAGATTGCGATTTGAAGGTGTGCGCGGCCCCCGACGCTTGCGGCCCGTTCAACTGTTCGCTCGGCGTTTGCGCTCAGGCGGCGATTGCTTGTGAGGACAACGATCCGTGCACCCTCAACAGCTGCCACCCGGTGCTGGGATGCCAGTTTACGCCGATAGGAAACAACCCCTGCGATGATGGCGATGCGTGCACCAAAGAGACGACGTGCAAAGACGGAACCTGCGCGGGTGGCAAGCTCGCTTGTGATGACACGCAGGCCAACAAGCATGGCCAGACCGGCGAGGCAGCCGACCCAATCAACACCCTCAGCGGCGAGCTGTTCTTCGGCGAGGCAGCCGACCTGGCGTTGGGCGGCCCGCTGCCGCTGCTATTTGCTCGCTATTACGCTTCCCAACTGAAGAAAGTCGTATGGCTGAACAGCGCGCTGGGCAGCAACTGGGTCCACAACTTCGACATGTCGCTGCAAGTGCAAGGCACGGAGGCCAAGGTCACCTTCTTGGCTGGGCGCGTGATGTTGTTCGCCAAGTCGATGAACGGCTGGAGCTTGACGAGTAAAGCCAACGTGCTCTTCCAGCTCACCGAGAGCGCTGGCGACTTCGTGCTACTCGATCCACGCTCAGGGCGCACTTACGTATTCAATTCCCAAGGGCAGCCGATTCGGATCGAAGATGGCAAGGGTAACGTCCACACACTGAGCTACGCAAACAACAAGCTGGCACAGGTGGCGGACGGGATTGGGCGCACGTTGAGCTTCGGCTACGATAACAATGATGCTTTGGTAAGCGTCTCGGACGGCACCCGGACGGTGACTTTTGGTTTCCAAAGCGGGCTGCTGTCGAGTGTCACTGATGTTCATGGCAAGCTGACGAGTTACGCTTATCAAGCTGGCGTGTTGCTCACCAAAGTCACGCGTCCTGAGGGAAACGTTCCTTACACCCAGACCTACGACGGCAGCGGGCGGGTCAGCGTGCAGACTGATGCTAGCGTCAACAGCTATCAGCTCGACTATCAGAGTGGTCACACGCTCGTCAAAAACCCGCTGAACAACAGTCGTAAGCACAGTTACGACAGCGCCGGCATGCTGATTGGCTTCGACGACGAAGACGGAGGCAGCGTGCCGCTGGGTTACGACATGGCGGGCCGTCGTAATAGCGTCACCGACCGCCGCGGCAATGTCACCGGACTGCTCTTCGACGTGGCCAGCGGCAAGCCGACACAGCTCTCCCATCCGGATGGAACCACCACCGGCTTTGAGTACCAGAGCCGCCAGCTGCTCGGCGCCGCGGTGTACGATTTGGCAAAGATCGCCCATCGCGACGCCACCACCACGCTGTTTGCCTATGACGCCTCGGGCAACGTGACGAGCATCACCGATCAAGCAAGCGAGGTTTGGAGCTTCACCCATAACGCCCGCGGACAGGTGTTGACGGCCACCACCCCGGCGATGGGCACGACAGCCTATGTTTACAACCCCGACGGCACCATGGCCTCGCGCCAGGACGCAAGCGGCAACATCACCACCTTCGCTTACGACGGCCTCGCCCGGCTCATCGGCATCAAGCATGCCGACACCAGTAGCAAGGCACTGTCCTACGACAACGCCAATCGGATCACCGCTATCACCGATGAGCTCGCCAACACGACGAGCTTCGCCTACGACACCAACGGTCGGCTGACGACCGTCACCGATGCGCTCGGCAAGAAGAGCTCCTTTGGCTATGACGGCAATGACCGGCCGCTGACGCACACCGATCCGCTCGCTGGCGTAACCACTCGAGCCTATGATGCGCTTGGACGGGTAGCGTCTATCACCGACGCTAGCGGACGCACGCACACCTATGGTTATGATACGCGAGGGTTGCTCACCACGGTCACCGACGCTGCTGGCAACACGTCGACCTACGGCTACGACGCCGAGGGGGCGCTGACGAGCTACCGCGACGCGCTCAAGCACGAGTGGGCCTATACCGCTGATGAAATGGGGCGGCTCACCACGGTCACCAGTCCCACGGGTGGCGAGGAGGCCTTTACCTATGACGCCATCGGGCGGCTCACCGGTCACACCAACCAGCTCGACCAACAGACAAGCTTCAGCTACGACGCGCGAGGTCAACTGGACGGCGTTGTGCTCGCCGACGGCACGACCTCCACGAGCTACAGTCGCAACGCGGTCGGCCAGCTGTCGGTGGCGACCGACCCGCTCGGGGGGAAGTGGTCACACAACTACGACGCTCACGGTCGGCTGGTACAGCGGAGCGATCCGGGCGGCCATGCGACCGGATACCAGTACGACAACCGCAACAGGGTCACGAAGGCGACTTTTGCAGACAACACCGACGTGGCCATTGGCTACGACGCAGCAGGACGCGTCACGAGCCGAAAGTACACCGGCGGCCCCGAGCTGAGCTACAGCTACGACAAGCGAGGGCGACTGCTGAGCGCCGATGGGGTCAGCTTCAGCTACGACGCGAACGGTCGGATCAGTGACAGCAACGGCTTCGCAATCGAGCGCGACGGTGCGGGGCGGATCACCAGCGTGACCTTGGCGAGCGCCAAGAAGGTCAGCTATGGCTACGACAAGCGCGGTTTGCTCGAGGAAGTAAGCGACTGGCTCGGCGGCAAGACGACGTTCACGCGGGACGCGGTCGGGCGGGTAACCAGCCTAGCCCGTCCCAACGGGCTCACCACTGTCTTTAGCTACGACGACGACGGCAGGCTAGTGGGCATCGACGACAAGCAGAACGTGACCATCGTCTTGGTGCATGACAAGGTGGGCAAGCTCACCAGCGCGGACCGCACGGTGCCGACGCCAGCGTCGGCCAACGATCTCGTCGGCGGCAGCTATCCCATCGCAGACGACAACTACGACAAGCGAGGACGGCTGCTAGACGACAGCGAGCACATCTACAGCTGGAACGCGGCCTCGCGGCTCACCAGCTATGAGCGAGCCGGCGAGACGCATAGCTTCAGCTATGATGCGCTGGGGATGCGCCTGTCGCGCTCCCTCGCTGGTCTGACGCGCGAGTACCGCTACAACTACGCTCTCAGGTTGCCAACGATCTCGGTCGTGCGCGAGGGCAACAGCGATCTGCGCTACTACGTGCACACTCCGGGCGGAGCGTTGCTTTATAGCGTCGAAGCAGGCGACAGTAGTCGGCGCTACTACCATTACGATGAGATGGGTAATACCCTGTTGCTCACTGACGATAGCGGAACGATGATCGCTAGCTATGCTTACGGTCCCTATGGTCAACTCGTAGCGACCACCGGCGCGCTCGACAATCCGTTCACTTTTGGCGGACGCTGGGGCGTCATGAAGGAGCCGGCCGCGCCGCTGTATTACATGCGAGTGCGTTATTACGATGCCCGCCGCGGCCAGTTCTTGTCGCGCGATCCAATCGCCGGCCTGGATCCACGAAGCATCAACCCCCACCAATACGCTTACGGCAATCCGTTGCTCTTCGTTGATCCTCTCGGATTGTGTCCCCCTCCAGGCGCGCCGATAGCAGACCCTCCGCCGCCAAGTGGCAACAAAGAAGGGTTCAAGCAAGCGGCGGATCTGATCGCGCTGGTCGACGGCACCTCTTCGCCGGGTGCGCCAGCACCGGCGCCGATCGTCCCCGAGTGGTTTGACGAAGTCGTTGTCCAGGTTGGATTGCAACAGCTCAAAAAGGCAGCCGACCGCAAGACCTGCACGTCGAACGTGAATAGGCTTTGCAAAGACGCGATGATCTATGCGGCGTGTGGCGGGAGGCTCGACTTAGGACCTTTTTACCCGTTTTTTGAGCAGCCTCTTGGACCTTCGCCAAACGCTGACGCCGACGAGTGCGGAGACAATCAAGCCGGCGATATGCACTTGGCGCCGTGGATCGAATTCCCCTGGTCCGTCGAAGCCGATGATGGTGGCGCGTCAGATTCGGGCCTCTGCTCCGACATAGCAGTCCACGACAACACGATCATCGTCAACGTCCTGGCACCTGATGTGGACGTCGATGATTGGGAAGACCACGCCACTAGCCGGGCCGAGAACGCGCTTCCCCTCGGCATTGGCTACACTGGGGTCAAGTCGGCTCTCAAATAGGCGCTACCCCCACTGGAGGGGGTACCGGTGCTCAAATAGAGGAGAGCATCGAGGAAAGAGGCTGACCGCGAAGCCGACAAAGGAACTCTCTTCGTGTCTCTCTGTGCGTCTCTGTGAAAATGACGCGCGAATTTACAAGCCAGTCGAATCGGGCGCACAGCGCTTGCCCCACACGCTGTGGCAAAAAAATGCGGCGTCAGCCGCCCAACGACGTTTCGGCGCTGCCATTGTGGCGAAAGGCCAAAGCCACGGCCCAGCCGGCCGACTTGCAGTAGGTGCGCGCGCTGGCGTAGTCGATCAACATCATCAGGTCACGGCGCAGGTAGCTGCGGTACTGGTTGGCAGCCGTCTCGCCATTGATGGGATAGTCATCGTAGTGCGCCGTGGTGCGCGGATTGAAGACCACTAGCTCACCGCAGTAGGCGGCCGATCCAGTGCAATCACGCTTCGGCAGATTGTTGCAGGTCGGGCCCGGACCAGGTCCAGGGCCGTTGCCCGCGTCTTGTACACAATTACCTTCCAAGCAGGTGTAGCCCTCACCGCAGTCGCCGGCCTGACAGGAGCAGTAGCTGCCACAGTTGTAGCCGCAGTTTGTGTCGGCGGTCGGACCACAAGAACCGTCGTCATCACAGCCGCCGGCGCAGCTGAAGTCTGCGCAGTTCGGCCAGCAGATGTAGCCTTCATGTTCCTGAAGGCCCCAGCACCGCGAACCGCTGTTGCACTCGACCGTCGATCCGCCCTTCGAGCACGCGCTAGAAGCTTTGGTCATGCAGACGCCGTAGACGCAGATGCCGTCATGTCCTTCCACCGCGCTGCAGTCGGTGTCGCAGTTGCAGGCGCTACCCGGCTTCCCGTTGCCAACCGGCTGCGAGCTGGTCGTGTTTGAGCCCGTCGTGGCGGGGCCACTGGTGTCACTCGAGCCCGAATCGTTGGCGCCGCTGCCACCGCTGGACCCGAGCCCGTCGGTGCTTTCATTCTGGTTGTGGTCGACGATGCAAGCGCTGCTGACGAAGGAAGCTGCAACAAAGACGAAGGTGGCAAGTTTCAAAGAGGATGGTCTGGGCACTACGTTCCTCACGGTTGACTGTCCTGCTGCCGCATGACCTCGAGACAGGAAGTCGCTGTAAGGAGGAGAGGCTCTCGACCGGTCGAGCGGTTCAATAGCGGCGCCCGGCGAACCGAAATGGGCGCGTGAGATACTTTGACGACTTTCGCGATGCTCATCGACGGCGCCCCTAAGAGACACCTGACGCCTGTACGTTGCATAATGGGTGAGATGTGCGCCTATATTTCCGACCAGAGAACAGCGGTAGGGACGACTTCGGTACACAAAGCGAGACCCACGGAAGCGGCACCATCAGCGAGTAGGTAGATCGACCCTTTCGTCGTGTGCGCGGTGACGCGTAACCATCGCCGAGAGGATAGCCAGCATGGAGTCTTCTTGGCCTTCACGAGTGCGGCGACGTGGCAACGTTCTGACAGGTCAGACGGCGGCGCTCTGCAGCACGAAGGCGGCGCGCTCCGCAACGGTCCCCGGAGCGACCCGCACGACGCGGCATCCGAGCGCGCGGTAAGCTTGCTCGAGACGGGCTTCGATGATGGCCGCCTCCTCGAGTCGCTCGCGCACGCTCTTGCCCCAGCGCGGCTTGCTGAGCTCGGGCATGATCTCGAACAGGTAGACGAGCTGGTAGCGCACCTCCGCAGCCACCTCGGCCAGAAGCTGCACGAGCTGCTCTCCGGTGTGTCGGCTGCGCAGCTCGAGCGGATCGGCCAGCCCGCGGTCGACGATGGTTGTCGGGCGGGCCTCTGCTTCGATCTCCCGCTGGCGCGCGAGGACGAGCTTCGAGAACTCCACAGGACGACACAGCGGGCACATATGGTCGGGGTGGTCGACGACGACAAATCGTCCCTGGGCGGGATGGCCGAGCGCGCGATCGCCGAGCTCCCGCAGAACCTGACGATGCGCCTCCTCGTGCACCGGCACGCCATGATGCGCTGCAAGAAAGGCCAGCGTGCTCGTCTTGCCCACGTTGAACGCGCCGGTGAAGACGACCAGGCGCTTCATCGAACCACCGCGTGATACAGGGTCCCGGGGCCCACGACGGGGTCGAGATGCGCGACAGCCCGCGCCACGCCCGGATGCTCTTCATCATGGTCGTGCCCGGCGAGGATCCCTCCCGGTCGCAGCTTGGGCCACCAGGCGGCGATGTCCTTGCGCACCGCGTCTTCGTCGTGCGAACCGTCGAGGAACACGAGATCCAAGGACCCGTCGGCGAAGCGTCGCGCGGCTAGCGGCGAGTCCATCGCCATGAGCTCGACCTCGGCGCCGAGATGGCGCATGTGGCGCTCGAAGGCTCCGCGCACATCGGTGGATGCCAGAGTCTCGTGGTAGGCATCGTGGTACCGGTCGGTCGATCCGGAGAAGTGGTCCACGCAGATGAGCTGACTCGTGGCTCGTGCCACGTAGGAGGTGCTCCGCCCCAACCAGCAGCCCACCTCGACAACCCGCGGCCCCGCGCGCCGAACCAAGGCGCGGTAGGCCAGCCCCTCCGCAGAGCCCATCCAACCGCGGGGCATGTCGATCTTGTCGATCGGAAACACCTGTAGGAGCGACGCGCAGCGGTCGACGCCTGGCCGAAAAGCCCACTCGCGCTCCCCCACCGGCTCCAGCGCGCGGGTGTCGTAGATGAGCAGCAACGGCTCGGCGATGCCGGGCAGCTTCTTGAACGACGTGGGGTAGCTCGGCTCCTCGGCGCCTCGTCGGATGTCGTCGGCGGTGGTGGCCAAGATCACATCTGCATGCAGCAACTTGCGCCCGCGGTGCATCCCTCCCCGCCACGCTCGCTCGCCGGGATACCCCCCTCGATCGGTACCAAAATGCTCGAGGCGCGTCAGCTTCTCGCGCTCGGAGGCGCGCAGCAGCACCGGCGTCTTGCAAGCAGCGAGAGCCTGCTCTAGCTCGGCGAGCAACAACAGATCATCACCCAAATACGGCAGCGGCGGAGCGAGCTTCACGGGGTCGGTCCGAGCTGTCCGTCCCAGGGTTGCCAGGTCGTGCAGAGCTTTGCGTTGGGATGAAAAACCAGCTCCTGCACCACGTTGGGCATCGTGCCCTTCGCCACCTCGATTTGCGCCAAATCCGCCTCCTCGAACACCACATCGATGCCCGCAAAGCGCCACACCTCCACGTAGTAGTAGTAGCCGATGATCTGCTCGAGAAAACAGAAGCGCGCGTCGTCGCTGATGGCGTCGAGGATGGGCTCGAGCCGCACACGCTTGTGTTCGCTGTAGCGCCCGACGGAGTTGTGGAGCGTGCGCTTGGTGTCCACCTGCATCAGCTGGCGAAAGACGACGTTGTCCACACCGAGCGACTCGGCGAACCGCAAGTAGGCCACGACCGCGTCGATGCAGTCCGAGTGGCCTTCGAGCAGCACGCAGGACAGCCGCACGCGCGTGCCAACCTCGCGGCAGAGCGCGACGACACGTTCGAGCTCCGACAGCGACAGCCCGTCGGCGAGCTGCATCAGCGCTGCGCTATCGCTCGTTGCCGGCGCGGCGCGGCTGATGTTGAGATGGTCGAGCCCGGCTTCGAGCACGTGATCGATCACCCTTGCGCCGGATCGAGGATCGAGCAGCCCCGAGGCATTGGTCGTCATGGCACGCCGCGGGCTCTCGTACTCGGCCAGGATGCGCACAATCGCGGGGAGCCGCGGATCCTTGCTCGGTTCGCCTCCGGTCACAGATAGTGTGGGGCTGAGGGGTCGCAGCACATCGAGGGATGCACGCAGCGCGGCCAAGTAAGCGGCATCGTCGCGCTCGACCGTGCGCTGCTCGACCAGCTCTCGACCGCGCGAGGCAGGACGCAGCTCCTCGACACAGAAGGGGCACTTGGCGTTGCACTGCTGCGCGCTGTAGACGGAAAGATTCGCGTTGGCGTAGACCTCGAGCGTGCGGCCCCAGAACGAGACCGGCAGCGTGCCGCGGGCGGTGCTGTTGGCAGCGAGGTCGAAGGCGTGACACTTCTTGCGACGCCACTCGTCGACAAAAGCGTTCATGGCAGTCTCCGCATGGCCTCCGCCCGCGCGACGAGATCGATCCCCTCGAGCGCGCCATCGGGATTCACGAGGGTGAAGTCGGTGCCCACGACGAAAGGAAGCTCCCAGCCCTGCTCTTCGGAGGCATAGCCATAGCGCTGCAGGTAGAAGACATTGCACAGATCGTGCAGGCCGGCCTGTATCACCGCCTGCGTCACCGCCGCGTCAGCGTCGGCCACATCACGCCGCAAGCGCACGTTGAGGATCAGCGCGTCCTGAATCAGCTCACGCAAGAGCGCCGCCAGCGCGAGCAAGCCCGAGTCGCGCTCGAGCAGGTAGTGGTTGATGGAGAGCTTGATCACGACCGGCGAGCCAAGGCGCTCCACCCAGCGCGCGAGACGGTCCCGATCGCGAGGCAACCGTAAGCCATTCGTGACGAGCACGAGCTTGACACAGCGCGCCTCCGCCCGCGCGGCCGCGACCAGCTCCCAGAGCTGTGGGTGAACTGTCGGCTCCCCGCCCTCGAGCTGAAGCTCGAACGGACCTTCCGTCGGCCAACTCGCGCGGAGCGCCTCGGTGGTGATGAAGCTCGAGCCGGACGGGGAAGAGCAAGTGCTGCACCATGGGCACGCGCGGTTGCAGTGGTTGGTCACCGCCACATAGACCCGGTGAGGTCGCGCCACCGTCGGTCGGTCGAGCGGCACGCCCCCCGTCACCGTTCGGTTCTGCAGCCGCAGCTTCATCCTGCAAGTCTACACGGAGCGCTCGACCCACACACCGCCTCGCACGGACTGGCCAGAGAGAATAGCAGCAGCGGAAGCCGAGATTTGTCATCGTCAGATGCCAAGCAGCGCAGCCCGGACGCGCCGCTGCTGAACGAACAGCAACTTCGGCGGCGGCATCACTCCACCGGCGTAGGCGAGCGCGACACCGAGCAGCTCGGCCACAGTCGGCTACCAGCAAGAGACGATGACGAGATCCTCGACGGTGAGCAGGTCGTTGTCCTCATATTTGTGACTGTTGTCGAGGGCGTCGACCAGTCCCTCCCTGTCTCCCTCGTCAGCGGTAGCCCAGTCGACGAACGAGACCGCACCACCGAGCTCGTACCCGCCGAATGTCCGCTGGTCCTTCGACCAGGAATCGCCGTACTGAGCCCAGGCATCGGGCGAGAACGAGTCCCAGCTCGAGGATGGTTCGATCGCCTTTGCTTTGCGCACGTGTCGGACGAATGCAGGGAGCGCGATTACAGACAATATGGCACGTATTACCATGATGTTTTTGAAGCCGTCCTCGTTCAGGTGCATCAGAGTGAACGTGTGGCCCTCTTCGTCGTCACCCTCTTCGCCACGGAGGCGCCGGGAGCGACGATTCGATTGCTCATCCTGGACCCGTGCCAAGTCGATGTCGTGAACGTGGCAGGCGTGTCGAGCTTCGAGCTCCTCGCCCACATCGGCGGGGGCGATGATGATTTTGGCGCCGTCGAGTTGGTATTCGGCCACGTCAAACAACGCTTCGGTTTCACTCGTCGCGCCGTCGCTGTCGCCGAGCCCGGCGGCGTGGGCGGCGCAGGGGGCGCTCAAGAGGGCGACGGCGAGGGTGGTTTGACCGAGTACGCGGTGAAATCTGTTGCTCATGGGAGGCTCCTTCCCGAGTAATTTGGACGACTTAGGGGCGCAGTTCATCTCGCCCCTCTCTATTGGGAGCCAAAGCGCAGCAGTTGCTGCAAACTTTTTTCGCCTTTGCTGCGTAAAGCCGCTGGGGTCAGCAGGAGCCGACCAGGACTAGTTGCTGCTGATGCAGTCGGGCGACGAGCTGGCAACTCCGTGGCGTGTGCAAAAAAGAATGGCGATAAGTGCAGCAGACAGCGGTCTGGCGCTCTAGCTGTCGTGGCGCCTGCGAGAGTACTCGGCGTCGTGGAACTCATTCAACAATTGGAGCGAGCATAATGAACTCGAAAAGCATCGTTGTCGCAATGTTCACAGTGGCCCTCGGCCTCATTGCAGGTCCTGCATTCGCGATCGACCCGGGTGATGAAGTGGACAAACTCCTCGTCCAAGCTGGGCTCACCGGTGGCAACAACACGGCCAAGATCTTGAAGTGGGTGTCCTATGACGGGAGGATTACCTTTCGCATGAAGGACAAGAGGATCATCAGGCATGTGGGGCAGAAGGTGCGAGCCAGAGTCCGCTGCAAGCGTTCCGGCTATCGTGTCACCGGCGTGGGTAAAGTCCTGAACTGGCCCGGAAAAGTCACCAACCTAGTCAAGACGGACCGCGCCAAACTAGCCAAGGGCTACAAGAATTCTATCGCGTTCAAGAACCTCTACAAGTACTGCAAACACGCCAAGGCCAACGGCAAAAACGGAAAGTTCAAGGTCACACTTCCGGTTACGGTGCGGGGCCGCTGCACCAAGGTCAAAATTGCCATCGGCAAGAAGCACTACTACCCGACGGCGCCGTCCAAGCAGGGAAAACACTGGGTAACCTGCAGATAGCGGGCGTCGCGCCAATAACGAGACGTGATCGACGGCGTACCCCGCACCGCATTCCGGTGCGGGCGCCATCCCACCATCGCGAAGACCAGCCAGCACTTGCCGCGCCCTTTTTTTCTGATCTCGAGAAAAGAGCGCAGCAAGCGTCTGGATCCTGCTCATTTCTGGGGAGGAGGCGCTATGCGAACAAATTCGAGATGGTTGGCTGGGGTGTTGGTTGTTGCTGTGGGAGGTTGCGCGGCGACGCGTGAGAGGCAGCCCATGGAGCATGACAGTCCCAGCTCTTGGGGCGCTGGTGGCGACGAGCCAACCACCAGCACGGGCGGCGACTTCGATCCCGGCACGGGCCCGACTGGCAACGGAGCGGGAGATTGCATCCCCGGTAATGACCAGGACCAAGATGGCTTCACGGTCGCCGAAGGCGACTGCAATGACTGCGACCACCGGGTCAACCCTGGTGCGATTGAGGTGGCGACAGACGCGATGGACCCGGAGGCCGTGCCCATAGACGAGGACTGCGACGGACAGACCGATGAGGTTTCGCCTAGCTGTGACGACGGCCTCGAGGTGGCCTCTGCCGCCGCGCTCGATGGCGCCCGCGCGATGGGGCTGTGTTTGCAAGCGACCGAGAGCAACAAGCTGCCCGGCGTCATCGAGGCCAAATACGTCAACGCCGACGGTTCACCGCTCGAGCTACAGCACGCCGCCATGGTGGGGATCTTGTCTGATTTCGGCCCCAACGTGGCAACGCAAGAAGGCTCACGCATGCTCGCGCTTTCCACAGGAAAAGCGCGCTTGCCGACCGATCCGAACGCTTGCGGCAAGTATGGGTGCGAGAACTACAAGCTCGGAAGCGCCCCCCCGGGCTTTCCTCAGGATGGCAGCTCCGGTTGCCAAGGCGGCAACGAAATCTACGACGACGTGGGATTCGAGTTGCGCGTGCGAACACCGACGAACGCAACGGGCTTTCGCTACCGTTTCAAATTCTACTCCTTCGAGTGGCCCTTCTACGCATGCAGCCAGTGGAACGACCAATTCGTCGCGCTGATGCAACCCGCCCCGCCGGAGGCCATGAGCGGCAATATCTCTTTCGACAACGCTGGCAATCCGGTGAGCGTCAACCTGGCTCACCTCGACGTATGCGACCCGGCCGGCGCGACGAGCTACAACGGCCCCAACAAACCCAATCCCTACTGTCCCAAGGGCATTGGCGAGCTCGCGGGAACCGGTTTCGACCAGTGGGCCGCTTTCTTTGGCGCCGGCGCTACGAGCTGGCTCGAAACTACCGCCCCAATCAACGGCGGCGAGGTCATTACCCTTCGCTTGGCCGTTTGGGACACCGGCGACATGGACTACGACGCGACCGTATTGGTGGATGGCTTCCAGTGGATCGCCGAGCCGGGCTCGAAAGTCTCCGTGCAGACCGTGCCCGTCCCCAAGTGAATCAACTTCTGACGGACGGAGCCGCAAGCCAGCCTGGGTGGCGTCATCGCGGCGTCGCGCATGCTCCGCGCCGGCAGGCTGCTGCTGGCGCGGTTGCTGCTGGCGCGGTTGCTGCGATGTTGCGCACGATGGCCGCAAGGCTAGGAACACCCGCTTGGCGCAGTCCGTTGAGGAAGATAGTCGGAGCTTCTTCGATGCCGAATGCAGCGCTTTGGCGCTTGGCTGTGGCCAGTGCGCGCCGCAGTCCGGGACTGGAAAAGCAGGCGTCGTAACGCGACAAGTCGAGACCTGCGCTGACGGCGGAGAGCCGCAGCGCGCCTGGGCTTTCGAGTTGCGCTTGTGCGTTGAAAAGTGCGTCGTGCATTTGCCAAAATCGCCCTTGGCGCCGCGCACAGGTGGCGGCCAAGGCGGCTGGCATCGATCCTGGATGCGCGTCCTGTGGCAGGTGAAAGAAATACACCGCAACGAACTTGGGTAAGGTCTTCAAGAGGGCGTCGAGCCGTCGGCTGACCCCAGCGCAAACCGGACTTTGGAAGTCCAGAAAAGCGGCTATCTTGATGGGTGCGCAAGCGCGACCCCGACGCGGCGCGCTGTCGTAGCGCAAGGGGATTCGCACGTCCCTCGGCGCGGATAGCAAGACGCGCAAGGCAGCGTTGTGCTTGAGCCGAGCGATCTCGCGCCGAAGCTGATCGCGCCTGCGCTCGCGCAACAAGTGGGCGCGAATCTCGGCACGAACCGAACCCCACTCGAAGCCATGTGGTTCAGATGATACGCACGAACCGCACGCTCATCGACGTCCGGCACCCTTGCCAGTTCGGTGAGGTACTGGGAATAGTCACGACCTGAAGCTCGTGCCGCCTGGCTGATCAGCTGCCGAGCGAGAAGCTCATCCAACGCTTGTTGCTCGGCTTGGTAGAGCTCGCGGGCGTGACGTCTCTTCAAGCTGTCGAAGACCGTTGGACTCGCGGCGCGCAGTTGGCCATAGCGGATCTCCCCTCCTCGCCAACGGGCAACGACACGGTCGGGCCTTTCCGCCGTGGCTGCAGCGGTGGTAGGGCACAGCGGAGTTTGCGAGCTCATGGGTAGCCGACCCGCAGAGCAGCCCAGTTGGAGGAACGTCAACAAGCCGGGCAATACGGCGCGCAAGCTCTTCGACACAGGCCTCATATTCCATGGTGCCGCGCCGCAAGGCTTGCTGCCATTTTTGTGCTCGCAGCTCCTCGTATCGCCACAAAAAAGAAACAAGTCACGCAGCAGACGACACTTGCCCGCTCCTTGTGATGACATGCAGCTGTTGTTTCCATTTGCCTTACTAGTCTTTTCTGGCATCTCGAGCGACGCAGCGGGGTTGGCCGCCGCCGAAGCAGCCGCGACACGCAGCCCTTTGCGTGAGCTGGCCCTGCAACCCTTGCCGAAACCCAAACCAAAGCCCCGACCAAAACCCAAGCCAAAGCCCCGACCAATACCCCGACCAAAGCCCAAGCCCCACCCGCATCCACTGCCGCCCATTCCATTTGAGCCGGTCCCTTTGACAGGTCACCCCAGCTCGCCACGGGGCATGCGCAATGCCTCAGTCTGATCCGTCGGCCACTGATCCGTCGTCCACTGATCCGTCGTCCATTGGGCCGTCGGCCAGTGCGCTGGCGATGCTGATATCGAGCTGGCTCTCGACGAGCCGTGCCACACTCGCGAACTCGTCCGTACGCAACGCGAGCTGCTTCATCAACTCCACTTTGGTGGCGATGAAGAGCTTGGCGCGAATCGCTGCCAGCCAGCGCGTCACGGTCGAGCTATGGGCGCCGTAGAGGCCGCCGATTTCGCGTGTCGTGAGCGCGTCGAGATAGTGATAACGCAGCAGCGTGCGATCGCGTGGCTTGAGCGTGCCCAGTGCTGTTTGGAAAGCATGCTTGAACTGGTGACGATAGCGCGCCTTGAGCACCACAATCTCTGGATTGGGCTCGGGGGCGCTGAGGTCGCCAATGTCGAAGTTTCGCGGCGTGCTCTCGCGGCGGTTCTTTTTGATCAGTCGGATGCCTTCTCGAAGTGCTGCCACGCGTAGATAGGCTGCCAGATCGCCCTGTCCTCCGTAGAGTGCGATGGCGGGCGGACGCTCTTGCCTGGCAAACAAGAGTCGTTCGACGAGCTGGGCGCGGACGTCCTCGCTCACAGTTCCAAAACCGCGAAGTTGAGCAAGCGTGGCGTCGAGCACCGGCCCAAACCGATTCACGAACATCACCCGCGCGGCTTCGACGCCCTCGAGGCACGCACAGGCCAAGTGTAGGTCGCCTGCCCGCAGCTGTTGGAGCGTCGCGGCTAGTTGTGTCCCGGAGCTGCGCCGCGCGACATGCGCGACAAAGAGGTTCTCGTCGAGTGGGATTTCCGGCAATTCGCTCCTGGCGCGTGCCAGCAGGTCGTCGAGGGCCGCATCGAGCCCGTCGTCGCATGCGGCGGCGTCCTGTACTTCCCCATCACCGAGCTCGGCAATGAATCGTGCGCGGCAGGAATCCTCCATCGAGCAGGAGCATAACAAGCGCGCTTCTGCCACGCAGCAACCCTGCGGGCCATTGCCGATCAGCGTACAGCAATTCGAGCAGCCCGCGGCGTTTGGGCCAACGCCGTGAGAACCGGCGTGAAGCCGCCGGCTGGTTGCGCTAATATCTCCTGTTGCCAAGGAGTCGACCACTGCGCTGTCAACTTGAGGCCGCCCGCGCTGGGTTGCTGGTTCGACCTGCCCTCGCACGGGTCGTTGGGATAGCCGTCGGGCTGCTGGCGTCGTCATTGGCCAGCAACAGCTGGTCGGCAGATTGCGCGGACATCAAGCTCCCGGAGCTGTCATCGGCAGCGTTCAAGACGGCGGTTCAAAAATTCGAGGAGGGCAAAACACACTGGATCGCTGGGCGCTACCTGGAGGCGTGCTCCTTGTTCGCCGAGAGCCGCGCCCATCAGCCAATGGTCGTCAACTTGCTCAACATGGGGCGTTGCCATGACCGCCGGGGGCTGACCGCATCTGCTTGGCGCTTTTTCAAGCAGGCCAAGCGTCTGGCCGTCTGTCTCGGAGATGACCGGATCAGCCTGGCGCAGGAGCAGCTGGACAAGATCGAACCGCGCCTCGCGTACATGAAGGTGGTGATACGTGAACCTGTCGAGGGCTTGGTGGTTCGGCTCAACGGAGTAAAGCTCGATCCTGCCAGGCTCGCAGCTCCCCAGCCGATCGATCCACGCGAGCACACTGTGACCGCCAGTGCACCGGGGCGGTTGCCCTGGGCAGGAACACTGAAGGTCTACGAGTCCGAGCGCCGCGTCGTCGAAGTGCCGCCCCTGCCGCTCGATCCAAGCGCAGCGCAAAAGGCGGCTACGCCCCCGACCGAGCCAGTGACGCCGTTGCTTACCACGGCCGGTTATGCGGTCGGCGCAGTTGGCGCGGCAGCGTTGGTGGCGAGCGCTGTTGCCGGAGGTCTGGCCTGGCGAGACCAAAGCAATGGCGACGAGAGCTGCCCAAATCATAGCTGCAGTCCGGACGGGCTGGCGCTGATCGATGCGGCGAGGAGCAAGGCGGTAGTCTCCAACGTCATGATGGGCGTAGGCGTTCCTGTGCTCCTCGGCGGAGCTGCCATGGTGGCCATCGGCGAAGTAGTGATTCGAGGTGCCAAGCCCAAAGACGATCGCAAGCCTGCTGAGCCATCGTCCACGGTGTTGCCGCTGGTTGGACCCGACCGATTTGGCCTGTCTGTGTTGGGGGCTTGGTGACCCGAGCTCCGCGCAAGAACCTGATGGTGCTGCTGTGGCCGATCTTGTTGGCGACGGCAGGTTGTGACCACGTGCTCGGGCTCGACGCGTACGGCCCAGCGCCGATCGCACCCCCTTCGAAGGGCGACCACTGCAGCACAACGAGCGTGCCTGAGCCCACACTGTTCGTGAGCGGTCGCGCGGCGAGCGGAACCGCTATTTCGCTGGACGCTTGTCAAGCGACGCTGGCCGCGGACGGCGCTCTGGTGGTTGCCTTCGACAGCGATGGTGCTTGCCTGGGTGCGGCGACAATGCTCGGGGCGGGGCTGTCGAACATGCCGCCAGCGTTGTATGCTGGCACCGCAGATGAGCAGTCGGCGTCCTATCTCGCCGTCCCGTTCTCTGGCGATGTGACGATTGCCTGTGCGCATGCGCAACAGCAGCTGAGCGCCGGGGCGGGGACGCAGCCATCCTTGCTCGCGCGCGTGCAGCTAACTCAAGATGGACTCTGCCCGACCTGGGCGGCGGTGTTGCGCGGCGCCGCCGTCAGTGCTTTCGATCTGGTCGGCGACCATCAAGGCGTCACGGTAACAGGTGCCGTCCACGTTGAGGATTTGAGGCTCGAGTCCGCACAGGGCTCAGAGGGCCCGGCCAGTTTTGAAAACGGCGCCTTCGTGGCCCGCTACAACGCGGCCGGCAAGGCCGAAGAACTAACCGTGTTGGGGGGCGACAGCGCAGCGGGTCGAGCGCTGGCCGCCCTCGAGTCGTCGGTGTTGCTCACTGGCAACACGCCGAGCAGTGTCGTTGCGCCCTGCAAGTTGTCGACAACCGAAAAAGGGTTCGCGCAGCGGGCCCTGCTTTGGCGGGGAGAGGAAGCGCTCGCATGTGACAGCGTGGAGACGCTCGGCGCTGCCGGAAACAGCCAACTAGGCTACGGGATCGCCCTGCAAGCCGCCCCGGGTGGTGGGGAGATGTTGCTGGCTGGCTTGGCGGGTAGGGCTGCGTGGACCGTTGGCGGTGGCCCGCTGCCCGACCCTGGCTCTGCGCAGGACGGCTTTGTCGCCAAGCTTCGCTCAGCGGCGAGCTGCGATACTCCTTCGACCCAGGTTTGGGCGGCGCGCCTGGTTCCTAGCCAAGGATCGGTTTTCGCCAGTCGCGTCGCGCTCGCCGGATCACTTGCCTTCGCAACGGGATATTTCATCGATGCTGGCACTGCGCCGGTAGTGACGACGAGTTGTGCCAACGGTGCGAGCTGCTCTGTCGCTGAGCTTCTGCCGCAGTCGGAAGCCGACACGTTTGTGGCCGGCTTCTCAGCAACGGGCGAGATGCTCTGGAACCTGACGGTGGCCGGGATCGGCGCCTTGCCCGATCCATTCAGCACCCGCCCGGCGGGCGTCAGCAATCTGGTGGCAAGCGGCACCACGGTCTACGTGCTCATCGAGGTTGGCTCGATGAACGGGGTCGCCTCGATCGCCAACCTAATCACCGACTCGGCCGACTGCGCCTCGCTGACCAACTCCGTAGCTGCGCCGGGTCTGCATCTGATTGCGCTCAGTGCAGTAGGCAAAGCGGGACAGGCCGAGTGCCTTTGGAGCCGTCACTTGCCACTCTGAGCTCCTGCACTACCGGTCTGTTTGCCCACCCGCATCCAGGGATCACTGTTGGTTGCGGGTGTGGCGGTCGCCGCCGGCGAGCCAGTCGACGGTGCCGGGCTGGCTGACGGTCCCGCAGTGTTGCTGCTGGCGCGCGACGGTGAGACTCGATGTTTGGGCGGGACAGCCGCTCGTGTCGCTGCCACCGTCGGCAACTCGGTGCCTGTGCTGAGGCCTGTCGTAGTCGCCCCAGCGCCCGCTGTGGTTTTTAGGTTGGGCTTGCTGCTGCTCGCTGCAACGCTCGAGGCGGCTGCCGAACCGTTGGGTGGGGGCGAGCTGTGCTGGTCGGTCGACTTTGCGCTCAACGATACGACGGCAATCACGCTCGCAGCAACGAACAGCGATGCGACGGCAACCATGCGGCGCACGCTGCCGGCCCCCCTTTCTTCTGGCGAGCGCTCTGCGGTGCTCAGGGCCTCACGCAGCACAGCCACAAATTCGTCGACCGAGGCTCGACGTGATGACGACTTTTGTAGACATTTGCGCACCAGCTCCTGAATCTCGGGCGGCACGTCAGGACAGTCCAGCTCTGGGGCGGGCGTGTCCGAGCAGACGAGTGGGATGAGCTCTTCGAGCGTCTCGGCTGAAAAGGGCGGACGGCGAGCGAGCATCTCGAAGAGAATCACGCCCAAGGCCCACACGTCGGTAGCGTGTCCCATGGGCCCACCGCGCCATTGCTCGGGCGCCATGTAGCGGGGTGAGCCAGCTTGTCCGGTGCGGTCCTCGGCTGAGCCTTCGGGGCTCTCGTCGCTGGTGGGTTGACTGCTCGCGACCGTCTTCGCGAGCCCGAAATCGAGCACTCGAGTGCGACCGTCGTTACCGAGCAGCACGTTTGCCGGTTTCAAATCTCGGTGCAGCACGGAGTGGCTGTGTGCTTCTTGCAGCGCTTTTCCGATGGCGAGGCAAATCGTCAGTGTCTCCTCGAGCGGCAACGGGGCGCGCCAGATTCGATCGCGTAGCGTCTCGCCTTCGAGGTACTCGAGCGCGACATAGGGCTTGCCTTCGTGCTCACCGACCGCGTGGATGGTGACGATGTTGGGGTGACTGAACTTGGCGGTGGTCTTGGCCTCGGCTTGAAAGCGCCGCAGCGCATCGTCCGAGCCCAGCAGCTTCGGCTGAACCAACTTGAGAGCGACGTGGCGGTCGAGCTTGGTGTCGGCAGCGAGATAGACTTCGCCCATGCCCCCGCGACCGAGTGGCCCGAGGATCTCGAAATGGTCGACGAGCGTCCCCTCACTCAACGATGGCTCTTCATCGGTCTCGAACACTGTGGGGCTCGCGACGGTGTCGTCGAAAACGATCGATTTTTGCACGCCGGTTGCGACCAACTTGGCATCAACGAGTGCTACGAACGACGTCGAGCGCGCCAACGCTACCAGCACGCCATGGCAATCCTCACAGCCGTCGAGATGCTTCTCGAGCTCGTAGGCCTGTGCGGGAGGCAGCTTGCGCTCCACGAAGCGAAACAAGACGTCGTGATCGGGACAGGCCATCGGAGGTCGGCGAGTATACGGCCCTCGACCTCGGAGCGGCTAGGAAGCATGAACTTGTTGCGGGCCTGCGGCGCGCGCCGGTATCCAACCCTCGTGTCGCTTCGCCATGCCGACTACCCGAGCCCCAGGCCGAACACGCTATTCATCGCCTCGACGCTCCTCGTTGGAGCTCTTGGTCGCGTTGGTTTCCCTCTCGTCGCGCTTCATGTTTCGCTCCCCCTTGTCTCCCCTGACTCCCCTCACTGCCCGATGGCCGATCGCCCGCGGGGCGCGACGATGCGCTCCAATCACGATGCTCCAACTTGGTAGCGTCGATGCACACGACAACCCTCTGAGCTCCGAGGCAACCTTTCCCCGAGCGCTCCTGCATTGCTCCGCGTTGCAATGGCTGGATCTCTCTGAAAACGACTTGAGCGCGCTTCCCGAGGAGCTCGGTCAGCTCGCCCAGCTCGAGTATCTCGGCCTGTCCGGCAACGAGATCCCAAGCGAGGATGTGGAGCGAGCGCGCGCGCTGTTGCCCAACTGCTGCATCGAAACCAATCGGATTGTCTACACGATGCAGGAAAAGACCTTCAACCTCATCATCGCTGGCAAAGATCTGGTCATCACCCATGATGGCGCCTTGCAGATGCGCGCGGCACCAGCGACAGCGCCGTACACCTGCGTGCCGCCACGGCAACAGTCAGCGATCGCAGAGCGACGGTGTTGCTCAAAATCGATCCGGACGGCCATCGGCAGATCTTCCACCAGGATGGCGACGGCCGCTGGCGCAAGCTGAGCGGCGAGGCCACTGACATCGACTGATCAACCGCTGCGCAGCTCGCTCGAAGTCGAGGCAACCCTCGAGCTTGGAGCAAGCCCGCGCCAGCGAAGTGATTCGCCCACTCGAGCTCATTCGCAGTTCACGTCCTGCACCCATCGCACCGCTATCGCGTGTGGAAGGGCGTCGACGAGCCTACTTCGGCGAGCCCATCTACACCGACAGCCTCAAGCAAAGGCATCATGGATGGCTTCCTCGCTCCCTACGAGGTCATCCGCGGCAACCTCGACCTGAGATGACAACGAGGCGAGCTCCTTGCCCGGCGATCCGTCGTCCTCGTGTGGCCGACGAGCACCGTTGTGCGAGTGGGCCTGCACGCCTACAATCCAGCCGCCGCCGCTCGACCAGGTAGCAGCTCCGTTCCATGCCACACCTCAAAGTTGTTCAAGGCGACTGTATCGACAGCATCGCCGCCAAGCACGGGCTCCTCCCCAAGACCATCTGGGACCACGCCCACAATGCCAAACTTCGCGAGAAGCGACGGAAGAACCAATCCGTCCTCTTGCCCGGAGATGTCGTGTTCGTGCCAAAGCCTCGTGAGCGGCTCGAAGACGCAGCGACCGACAAAGCGCACAAGTTTGTGCTGACGAGGCCGAGGTCCCTCTTCCAAATTCGGTTTGAAGACGTCGATGGCAAGCCGCGCAAAGGCGTGCCCTACTCGCTCGAGATCGACGGTCAGAAGGACGAGGGGAAGACCGGCGCCGAAGGGGAAGTGAAACGACAGATCTCGCCTGATGCCCGAGCGGGAACCCTCACGCTCAACCCCGGAAAGGGCGCGGACGAGGAAGTCTACGAGCTCGACTTGGGCCACCTCGACCCCGTTGATGAGACCAGTGGCTTGCAGGCACGCTTGGACCATCTCGGCTTCTATTCCGGCAAGGTCGATGGCGACCGCGGAGATCTCACGAGGGCCGCCCTCGAGGAGTACCAGGCGGCGTTCGACTTGCCCGCTACCGGTGAGCTGGACGACGCGACAAAGGCCCACCTCGAGCAAGAATACGGGAGCTGACGATGGGTGCCGGGGACAAGAAGAAGACCAACGTCAAGTGCTCGAGAGGGAAGAACAAGTGTCGTGCAAAAAAGGCCGGCCTGAAGTTTCGTATCGGCGTCTACTTCGACGGCACGCTGAACAACATGTTCAACGTGAAAGCGGGAAAGGCTAAGCGAAAAGCCGCACGCGCCAAGGCCAGAAGGAACAGGGCGAGGTATGTCAATCCGACGAAGGACGATGGCAGCTACAACAACGACTACACCAACGTCGTTCACATGTGGAAAGCGTCTGAGCCGAGCACTGGCTACTCTTACAATGGCGGTAAAGACGGCCACTACTGGCAAGCCTTCTACATCCAAGGCATAGGAACCGAGAAGACCGAGTCAGACGCGAAGCTGTGGGGTGCCCGCGCAGGAACGGGTGGGACAGGCATCCCAGCGAGGGTCCACAAGGCTCTCGAGGCGGTCGCTGGGCTGATTACAAAGAAAGCGAAAGAGCGGAACGTCAAGACGATCGATCAGGTTCAGATCGATGTCTTTGGCTTCAGCCGTGGTGCGGCGGCCGCCCGCAACTTTGTGCACTGCGTGTTGAAGGGCCAAAATTTGTTCTGGTACAAGAACCGACGACTCGAGACGTGGCTGAAAGAGAAGAAACTAAAGCTGAAGAAAGTGGAATTCACTTTTGTGGGACTCTTTGACACCGTTGCCTCATACGACAAATTCGGCGTCGATTTGGACAGTGACACGGTGCAGCTCAAACTCAATACCATCGGAGACAAGCGGGTAAAGCGCGTCGTCCAGCTCGCTGCAGGCGAAGAGCACCGAAAGAACTTCAGGCTGACCAATATCAACAGCGTTCCGAAGACACGGGGGATCGAGCTCTTTTTGCCTGGCTCGCACTCCGATGTAGGCGGGGGCTACCGCCACAACACTGCCGAGAAGATCAACGTCTTCTTCCGCGCCAAAAAGAGCTTCGCCGGCCGCAAGTGGCTGATCGCTCACGGGTGGGCTGATTCGAACTCCGAGCTCTCGGCTGTAGCTCTCACTCCATCATCTCCGCCGGCGCTACAGATGCATCGCACACGAATCTCGAACCGCTACCACCGCTTTGCGCTTGTCTTGATGGCCCACTACGCGAGGGATGCGGGCTGCAACTACCCATCACTGCCGAAATGGTCCAATCCAATGGTTGGAACACGCCTCGCGCTCCCCAAGGCGTTGAGAACCTGTATGGAGGAGCTGACCGACTACGTCGTCAAGCACGAAAACGACCGTACGTCGAAACCAGACGATTGGATGGACAGCAAGAAAGGCTGGCACAAGACACTCCGGCACGACTTTCTCCACTACTCAGCCCACTGGTCCGATGTGATCTACATTGCGGGCTTGTGGTTCTACCCCCACGAGCCAGAGCCGAAGGGCAGAGTGGGCTACCGGTGTAAAAGGGGAATCAATCCAGGCTGAATCGCATCAGCCGATGGCGCGGAAAGCGAATCGCGTGCCGCTGAGAGTCGAGTAGAACCATGTCGTCTGAACCTCCTGCCGACCAAGGCGTTGAATGGCTGCCCACCACATGTGCACCCCGCCGCTATCCGATCGAGGTGTACAGCGGAGCGCTGCTGTACGGCGAAGATTCGGGTGCTGCGCTTGGCGACGGCCAAATCGTCAGCAATGGCTGGGGCGAGCTCGGAGCCATTGCGCTCGTCGGCGAGGCGACCAAACCGATGCCGGCAGAGCTCGACGTGATTTGGCTTTCCTATGCCGAGAACACATTCTACGACGGGACCTTTCCGCTACCCTTCGATCGACTGGCGGACATGTTCGAGCGTGGCGTGCGCGGACCAAACGGTGAGCCCATCCACTACGATCGGGTGATTGTCGGCATGGCACCGGGCGGCTTGGTGTCGCTGTGGTTGGCGGCCGAGGCCACCGTGCACGAAGTCGCGGCCTTTCAGGCGGCGCCGCTGGACATGGACTGGGAGCAGTTCACGGAGGGCGAGAACGTGGACCGCGACGCGTTCGTACGCGATGCCCTGCTTCAAACCATGAGCGAAGCTGAGATCGAACGCCTGACTCGCGACGGTGTTGCCCGTGGGCTCTACGAACGCTACCGCAATCAATATGTCTGGACCATTCAGATCGTGGGGGAGGGTCGCACCCCGGAACGGGCATGGGTTCGCACGCTGAATGGCGAACGAGACCTCGTCCGTTTTGACCAAGCGGCGACACGCCCGACCATGGCCGTTCCAAAGCAAATCGATTTGCAGTGGGCAGAGGCTGGCCACAGTTATGTTGCCCCAGTGGAGTTCAATAGCGTCGAGGCCATGATGGCTTTCGAAGCGTTGAGCGCCGAAGACCCCCAGCAACCGCTGATCTTGCTTTTGGACACCACCAGTAACTCGGCGATGGTGCATGTTCCCTTCGAACAAGAGCAGACCTCGCCGAAGCCCATCGAGATCCGAGCGTTCTGGCAAACGAAGTCCCCTCTATGAGCACCGTGGCCTTCACCCGCCTTGGTTGACTTTCAAAATGAAGCGACAATGCTCCGAGGAGTTTGATGACGCCGCCCCGAACAACTGCTGGGTGGCCGACATCAACGTCTAGACGTGGCAGGGCTGGCTGCGGCTAGGGAATTTGAAGCCTGAAAACGACGTGCGGCGGCAACATCAGGCCGGAGTAGCCCCAACGAACCGGCCCTGCTCAAATAGCAACCAGCTCAATTGGCAGGACCGTCGACGCAGCGGCGGCCGTCAAAACCGCACGCTCTGCCTTCGCGACATGCTTGCGAATTGCGACATCCTGCGGCCGAAACAACACAGCTGTCATTTCGCAGAGCGCAAGTCCGTCGGACTTGCACCAAGCCGAATCGCGGCAGCCATTTGCCGACGCTACACAATGGCCTTTCGGTCCGAGCAACACCTGACCGCTGTCGCGACCGATGAAAGCGCAATACTGTTGCTTTGCTCTTCGCCCGGTTTCGACAACCGTCACCAGGCGGCCAGCTCTGCGCTCCAACACGCGGCGATAGCTCAGGTGCTTATCGATTGAATGCGTGACCTCAAAGCGGATGAGCTCGAGGCGTTTTGCTGCCCACCGAAACGACCTGTATTGGCGTTGACTTGGCCCGGGCTTGCGCCAATCTCTCACGACTTGCCGATCGGAATCGAATGCGTCCACGTGAACGAGGCGATCAAGCTCGGACGACTCGACGAGCTGGCCGCTCTCAGGCTCGTAGATCCAATATTGCATCAAGCTGCCGACCGCGGAGTGCCAGCGGACGATGCGAATGTAGGAATGCCGGGTGTAGTCACTCAGCACCTCGCGTACGCCGCCGCTGGCGACATCGTCAGCGAAGAAGGCGGGTAGCGAGTAGACCAAGCCCATGCCCTGGCGGGTCATTTCCCGTAGCACCTCGTTGCTGATGGTGGAGATGGGCCCGGCTGGCTCGATGATCTCCACCCGACGGGATGGCGAAACGAAACGCCATTTGCGCGTCAGGTAGTTCAAGCAGGTATGAGCTGCCAAGTCCGCGGGCTTGCGGGGGTGCACTGAAGGTGACAAGCTAGACATCCTGCTGTTTCACGAGTTCCCCTTCAGCGGCTACGTCTATGGCGACCGG
>CAZRGL010000062.1:27942-29279 GCA_964599485.1 uncultured Polyangiaceae bacterium | reverse complement strand
CGCGGGGTTGTCACCGCGGCCAGCTACGAGGTGCGCGAGTACGGGATTCACTCGGGTATGTCGCTGCGTGACGCTTCGCGGCTCGCGCCGGCCGAAGCGATCTTCCTGCCTACGCGCGGCAGCACCTACGGCTCCTACTCCAAGCGTGTTCGCGAAGTGCTCGACCGCTTCACGCCAATCGTGCAGGCCGCCAGCATCGACGAGTTCTATCTCGATTTTTCGGGCTGCGTACGGCTGTACCGGCGCGCCAGCGACAGCGACGGCGACAAGACGATCGAACGAATCGTGCGCGAGATGTGCGCCGCCATTCGTAGCGAAATCGGACTGCCTGCCAGCGCCGGGATTGGCGGCACGCGCATCATCAGCAAGATCGCGAGCGGACGAGCGAAACCGGAGGGCGTGCTCCTCGTACCGCGGGGAGCCGAGCTGGTATTTCTCGAGCCTCTTCCCGTCCGCAAGTTCCCTGGCATTGGGCCCAAAGCCGAAGAGAGACTCCTAGCGCTCGGGGTCCGAACCCTCTGCGAGCTCGTTCATTATCCCGCCAGCCGCGAGCAGCACCCTCGCTTGGTGGCTGCGGTCGAGCGCGAGATGTACGGCGAGGGAAGTACGGCTTTGAGCCGGGAACGGCCCGCCTTCACCGAGTACGATCCGGCCGGGCTGTCTACTGGAAGCATCTCCAACGAGCGAACCTTCTACGCCGGCCTCGGCGATGATCTGAAAGTGCTCGAACAGTTGCTGCGGCTGACCGAGCGGGTCTGCTGGCGTGCCCGCAAACGACGGGTGATGGCGCGCACCATCACCCTGAAGCTGCGCTACACCGACTTCCAAACCATCAGTCGTTCGCTCACCGGCGTGGCAACCGACCAAGAGCCGCTCATGCTCCGCCGCATTCGGCAACTGTATGAGCGCGCGCGGGACCGAGGGCGCTCCGTTCGCTTGGTCGGTGTCGCACTATCCAACTTGCTCCCGAGCGACGGGCAGCTGCCGCTGCCGTTTACCAGCGGCGAGCGGGTCGCGTTGGCCATGGACAGCGTGCGCCACAAATTCGGCTACTACGCCATCAAGCTCGGCGCGCCGAAGGCTTGAGATGAGCGCCGCACATCAGCACGGCAAGCTGTGAAGGGATGTGCACCCACCTGCAGCCAGCAACACGGCACAGCTCAGCGCGGCCGTTCGGCGCAGCGGTGCTTGGGGCTCGGTTTGGCCAGGACGGCGCGGCCTTCTTTCCAGAGCACCGGAACGTGCTTCCATACGTCGCGTAACAAGCCGCAGTAGTCGCGGTACAGTGCGCTCAGATCCCACGTCGTTGCGTCGCCCAAGCTCGTTGCCGCGTAGAG
>CAZRGL010000062.1:0-27932 GCA_964599485.1 uncultured Polyangiaceae bacterium | reverse complement strand
TAACATGTGCACCACCGGTCCGTGCAAGCGCGTGTGCGCGAGCCGCGAGCCGTCGTGCAAGTCCCACATACCGATCGCACCGTTGGCGTAGCCGACGATGAGCGTACCCAATGGGCCAGCCAGCATTCGCACTGGCGGGCTCGAAGGCACGTGCTCGAAGGAATGCTGCGGCTGCTGCCGAGCTCCCTCGGCCGGCATGAGCTCGATGTTGCCGTCGGTGAACCCGACCACCAGTGGGTGGGGGGCTGGTGGTTCGGCACGGCTGGTGCCAATCGTGGCGAGCGCAGCGATACCAACCGAGCTCTGGTGCCGCCGCAACAGCTCACCAGCGGCGTTGACGACCAGGATCTCCCCCGTCGTCGCCACGAGCAATTGACCCTCTTGGCCGTGACCAAGCGCGACTGGCTCATCCGTGTGCTTCAGCTTGTGGACCTGTCCGGACAGTGACAGGAGCCACACCTGCTCGGAGCTCCGCGCCGCGCAACCGCTGGGCAACTCGAGCACTTGCTCGAGCGCTTTGGCGCGATGCTCGGCCACGAGCTTGTTGCCCGCCAAATCCCATAGCTGCGCGGTTCCGTCGAAGGTGTGCACGCAGAGGTGCTCGCCGCTCCCGCTTTGAGCTGCGAAGAGCGCCTTCTTTTCGAGCGTCGCGCGCGCGGCAGGTGCCCATGAGTCGGCCAGCGCAGCGGGCTTGGTCGCAGCCGGCTCGATGCTTGCCCAGCCGCGATGTGACAACAGCCGTGGTGGTGTGTTGAGCATGACCGGTGCATGCCAGAAAGGCCGCGCCGTGTCCGTGAGCCAAAGCCGCAGGGTCGCGTCGTCACCGGTCGTAGCGATGAGCTTGCCGTCAGGGCTGAAGGCCGTGCGGTTGACCTCGCCGCGGTGGCCAACCAAGTCGAGATACTTGCCGTTTTTGACGTTCCAAATGCGTGCTGTCCCATCGGAGCTCGGGGTGGCGAGACGGTCGCCATCTGGGTGGACGCTGACCCCATAGAGGCGCCCGTTGGCCCGGCCGCGCCAGCGTTGGCGTCCGCTGGGCAGATCCCAGATTCGGACCGTCATGTCGCTGCTGGCTGTTGCTAGGAAACTGCTGTCAGGGCCGAAGCTCACGCCGTTGACGAAGTCGGCGTGCCCCTCGAGCACTTGGATCAGTTGCCCTGTCGTATCCAACAGGCGCACAGTCCGGTCGGCGCCCCCTGCTGCGAGTTGTTTACCATCGGAGCTGTACGCAATCGCCGTTGCCCCAGTCTTCAACGCCTCGAGCTTCAGCCGCCGTCCGGAGATGAGATCCCAGAGCTGTCCCGATTCGGCTCCGACCGAAGCGAGGGTCTTGCCACCTGGGCTGAAGGCCACGTTCCAGATCGCCGCAGGGTGACCATGGAGTGCTCGAGCGGGCCGGCCGGAGGCAAGGTCCCACAAGCGCACGGTCATGTCGAAGCTGGTCGAGGCGAGCGTACTACCGTCCGGGCTGTACTGAACGCCGCGAACGGTAGCTGTGTGGCCTTTGAAGACGCGCCGCTGCAGTCCCGAGGCCACGTCCCATTGCCGTACGATCTTGTCGCCTCCTCCTGAGGCGACCGTCTTGCCGTCGGGGCTGAAGGCGACGCCATTGACGGCTAGCGCATGCCCAGTCGAGGTGCGCGTCGTGAGCGGCGTGACGCTCCACAGCCGCACGCGCGTGTCTTTGCTGACTGTGGCGAGCTGTTTTCCGTCGGGGCTGAAACGCTGGCCCGACACGCTGCCCATATGGCCCGGGAGCTGTCCTGCGGGCTCTCCGGTGCGGCTGTCCCAGAACCGTACCGTGCCGTCCGTGCCGCGTGAGGCGAGCAGCGTGCCGTCTGGGCTGAAGCTCACCCCGCTGACCACACCCAGATGGCCGGTGAGCTTTCGGACATGCTTACCGGAAGCCGCGTCCCAAATGTGTACGATCTTGTCGCCGGTAGCGGCTAGCTGCTTGCCATCGGGGCTGAAGGACACCCCATAGACCGCCCCACCATGACCGGCGATCACGCGGATCGGCTTGCCCGTTGCCGAATCCCACAGTCGAACCGTCTTGTCGCGGCCCCCCGACGCGATCGTCTTGCCATCGGGGCTGAAGCACAGCGACGAGACCCCGCCGCGGTGCCCCTCAATCACCCGCAGGGCTCGCCCGGTGCGCGCGTCCCAGAGCCGCAAGGTGTTGTCATAGCTGGCTGAGGCGATGGTCGTTCCATCGGGGCTGAAACGCAGCTTACGAACAGCCTTGCTGTGGCCGGCGAGCACCCGATTGCTGTTCCCTCGCAAGTCCCACAGCCTCAGCTCGCCGCTCCAGCTGCCCGACGCGAGCTGGTCGCCCGTAGGCGCCATGTCGAGCGTGAGGACTTGGTCGGTGTGCCCTCGCAGGGTACGCATCGCTGCGGTGCGCCTGTCGAACAAGTGGATGGATTTGTCCTGGCAGGCGGCGGCGAGGGTCTGCCCGTCGGCCGAGAAAACCACTCCATAGCATCGGGAGCTGAGGGTCTTCTGCCAGACGAGAGGCTCGGCGCTCAGCTGCCACCACAACGCCCGCGCCCCGCGATGGTCCTCAATCTGCAGCGCCATGCGCAACAAGGCCCGCGCCTCGAGTACGTTTCCTTGACCCCAGGCAGCCTTCGCTCCTCGGCGCAGCGCCTCAGCACCTCGCTGTTCAGCCCTATCGCGCTGATAGTCCGCTTCACGCTTTTGAACGGCAAGGACCAGCGCGATCGCGGCCAGCCCCGCGATCACCGAAACGACGAGCAGGTTTCTACGTCGAACGCCACGGGCTTGCCTGGTGTGGCCTTCTCCAAGGAACTGCTTGATCAAATCGGGGGGCTCGACCTCACGCCGCGCCAGGCGCCGTGCAGCGTCGGCGAGCCCCTCGCCTTGCCATAGCTCGGTCTGACGGCGGCCGCGTTGATCCCAAAGCTCGGCAGCTCTACCCACCTCACGCAAGAAAGCCAGGTCCTCTTTGCTCTCGTCGATCCAACGCGACAGTCGCGTCCAGGAGTCGATCAGTGCCTCATGCGCCAGCTCGAGCTGGGCGCCGCCGCTTTGCTCGTCGTTGGTCTTGTGGACCGTGATGAGCCTGGCCTCGACGAGCCGCTGCAGTAGCCGTTCGGCCTCTGGCCCCAAACCCTGGAGTGCGTGCTCGCGCGTTTCGACACGTCGGGTGCGCTCAGCCGTGACCAACCGCAACAACAGCTCCCGGGCGATCAACAATTCTTCGCTCGACAACCCCTCGAGTACCTCGTCGGCGTGCTTTGCGAGGGCCCCCACAACGCCGCCGATTTGCTCGTAGTCGACTCGGCGCAGCAGCTTTCTTCCCTTGTCGCGCTTTTCCCAGAGCTTGCGCGTGGTGAACTGCAACAGTGGCAGACAAGCGCGCTCGCCTTGCACCGCCACTACCATGTCGTGGATCAGCGACGGATCGTCGTAGCGATAGCCCACTACCTCGAGCGGCTTGCAGACAACGTCGGCGAGCACGGCGCGCTCGGGGCTGTGAATGACCATGAGCTGAGCCAGGCCCTCTCGCGTCTCGGGATCCTTGCCCATGCGACCCAAAAAGTCGTCGCGTATGGTGAAGATTACCCGTACCGGATCGGAACGGTCGTCTGCAGCGAGGCACATGGCGCGCAGGAAGTTGCGTTGCAGCTCCTCGTCGGGACACATGGTGAACAACTCCTCGAGCTGATCGACCAGCAGCAGGATCTTGGCCCGTCGCTTGGCCGCGATCTCACGGAGCTCGAGTGATAGCGTTCTAGGTGCCTCGCGCAGCTTCCTCGAAAGCTTGGCGACTTCTGCCTGGTCATTCGGCGTTAGATCATCGCGCTCGCTCCGGGCAGCAGCCAGCCGGGAGGCCATGCTTCGCAAGGGGCTCGCGCCGGGCCGCAGTCGCAGCACGAGCCATCGCTCTTGCTCGTGCAATCGCGGTATGACACCTGCTTGCACGAAGGAGCTTTTTCCAGCACCCGAAGGGCCAATGACGCCGATGACGGGGTGCTGCCGGATCCGCTCGAGCAATGCGCCCGTTTCCGCCTCACGCCCGAAGAAGAAGCTGCTGTGCTGTTCTCCGAAAGCGAGCAATCCACGAAATGGGCTTTGTTCGCGGGCGCGGTCGCGACGGTCGGCGAAGAGGACCTCGGCGACGAGCTCTGCGACTTCGACGGCAGACGGCCGCTCGGCCGGGTCCTTTTGCAGACAACGGCCGAGCAGCGAAGAAATCTCTGCAGGAACATTGGCGAACGAGTCGACGCTGGGCGTATCGCTTGGGGAAGTGACCGCCTCGACCAGCTCCGCGATGGAGTCGCTCTCGAAGGGCTGACGGTCTGCACAGAGCTCGAATAGGACGAGCCCGAGCGCCCAGATATCAGTTGCGCTGCAGGGTTCACCTCGCCACTGCTCCGGCGCCATGTAGGCAGGCGTACCAACGCTCATCTCGTCGATCCTCGGCTTGCCTTCGACCCGTAGCGCCAAGCCGAAGTCCACCACCCTGGCCCGCCCGTCCTTGGGGATCAGCACGTTGGATGGTTTGAGATCCAGATGAAGAATGCCACGGCCGTGCGCTTCTTCGAGTGCCTCGGCAATGGCGAGACAAATTCGAAGCGACTCCTGAAGGCTGAGTCGTTGCTCGGCAATGCGTTGGCGCAGGCTCTGGCCTTCGAGGTATTCGAGCGCCAGATACGGCACCCCGTCCTGAGTGCCGACGGCGTAGACGGTAACAATGTGGGGGTGATTGAACTGTGCGGTGGTGCGCGCCTCGCGAGTAAAGAGCTCGAGCGCTTCTTCGGACCCGATCAAATCAGGCCGGATCACCTTGAGGGCAACCTTGCGGCCGAGCTGCTTGTCTCGGGCGAGGTAGACCCGCCCCATGCCGCCGCTTCCCAACAAACGCATGATCCTGAATTGGCCGAGCAAGTTGCCACGGCGCAACGATCGTGGCGGCGACGGGTCTGCCTCGTCGTCAATCGTCGCGTTGCGTTCTTTCGCCGGGCCGTCCAACAGGATGCTTCCGCTCGAAGAAGGAGAAGTGCGTCCAGGATAGGATGGGCTAGACCGCGCCGCCAAGCCCCTTACATCGACCTTAGCTGTTTGAATTCAGCCGTTGGCAACAGGGGTGTCAGAAGACGGTTGCGCCCTGCCTCGGTCGTAGGGGCGTGATTTTACGTAGCGCTGATGCGTGTCCAGGTAGATCTCGTGGATTAGCGCGTCGATCTCGGTGGGGGTGGGGAACTTGGCGCTGAAGCCAGGATGGGCAGGCTCCAGCGTGTGGCGGGCGGCTCCGACCAAATGCGCAACCAAGTCGCGAGGGTCCTCGTCGCCTACGGCGCAGCGAATGGTCGTGCGGCTGATCCCGGCCTCCGCCAAAGCGTCGTCGTCCAGCTCGCTGTGGGTGGTGAGCGCTGGACAGCTCACGATGGTGTTGGACTGGCCCAGGCTGATCATGTGACCGAACGTAGGCGCGAGGGCGTCGAAGAAGCGCTGGAACGCGTAGATGTCGGCCCCTTCGATGTCGAAGGTGAACAGCGGCGGGGTCATCCCTAAGTGGAGCAAGGCTTCGCGCATTGGTGAGTTCGGGTCATGAGGCAGGGCGCTACAGCGGACACGGATTTGGGGGTGTGCGTCGAGAAAGCGCGCCAGGATTTCGGTGTTGATGCACTTGGCGAGCATCCGTAGCTCGAGGGTGCGCATTCCTTGAATCACCTCGAATGCGGCGTCGGCTTTCAAGAACGCGCCCTTCACGTAGTACACGTTCCAGAACATGGTCTGCTCCCAACCCGGCGCGCCTTTGGGCAGGAACATGTCCTCGTTGCGCCCGATCACGCAGCCGGCGATGACCGAGCCCAGGCCGCAGAGATCCTTCGTGTAGCTGTGGATCACGAAGTCCGGGCGCTCGTCCACATCGTCGCGCTGTAGTGGCCGGAACAGGAAGGGTGTGGCCACCGTGGCGTCCACAATCACCCGCAGCCCGCGCTCGTGCGCGACCTTGCAAATCGCCGGTACGTCCAGCACGTAGCCCAGCGGGTTGCAGGGCGACTCGAGCATGACGTAGATCTTCCGACCATCGGCCAAACGGTCGGCGTAGCGCTCCTCGGTATCGGCCAGGCACGCGGTAAAAGCATCGGCGTCGAAGCCATCCATGCCCACCACGGCGATGTCCATGTTGGAGGGGCGCGCGTACCAGTCGTATATCAGCTGGTAGGATCCGCCATAGATCCCGCGGCTGCAGATCAGCACGTCGCGGTGGCCCATCAAGTGCGAGAGCGTGCAGTCGATGGCGGCCATGCCGCTGTTGAAGTTCCAGGCCAGGTAGTCAGCCGCAAGCAGTCCTGCCTCGAGATCCACGATGAAGTTCGCCAGTGAGACGGAGGTGGGGTTGAGCAGTCGCGAGTAGATCTCGAGCATCAACTCTTTGCCACGGAAGGCATCGTCGATCCATTCGGCGCAGGCGAATACATAGGTCGCCGTGCGGGCAATCACAGGCGTGGCCGAGAAGATTGCCGTCACGTTGTCGAAAATCGGGTAGGGCCCTTTGGCAGTCAGCGTGGCGTTGGCGTAACCAAGGGCCTGATATGAGCGTCGGAACGGAGCCTGGGCCGTGTCCAGCATCTTGGCGAGCTGGAAGGAGAGGAACTTCTTGGCGTTGAAGCAAGCGATCTTGTCTGCGCGATCGATCTCAGCCATCGATTTTTGGGTGACCTCCCAGAGCTCGTCGAGCCCGGCCTGAGACTCGTACAGATGCTGTGTGATTCGCAGCAGTGCCTGCCCCTGCGCCGAGTCGCGCTCGATGCCGAAATGGGCGAGCTGCTCGGCGGCCAGTTCGTCGGCGCTCTCGGCCGAAGTGCTATTGCGCCGTGGAGAGAGCTTTCGCATCGCGTCGATGTCAGACATGACTGCCTCTTTAGCCCCAACGAGGCGCGCCGTCAGGCTCAGCGATTCAGTGGGCGCAGCTCATCCCGATGCCGTCGCAACAGTCGCCTTGATAGGCGGTGCAATAGCTCAGTTTGGCGCAAACTGAGCTTTGGGCGCAATCTTCGTCCGATCCGGCTACGCAGGTGTGGTCGACGTGTTTGCAGCGGCCTTTCTTCTTGCACACCTCGCTCTGCTTGCAGTCCGCATCGCGAGCGGCAACGCACTTGCCATGCACGGCGACACACGCGCCCTTGCGACGGCAGGTGCGGCTCTCTCTGCAAAGAGCGTCATCCTTGGCGCGGCACTCACCATCTTCCAAATCGCAATAGCCGTGCTCGCGGCATAGCCAGCTCTTGCGACAATCCGCGCTGCTGCCAACGACGCAGCGGCCTTTGACCGCCGTGCACTTGCCCGATCCTTGGCACAATCGGTTGGCGCGACAATCGGAGGTGGTGGCGGCGCAGACTCCGGCCACGGCTGAACAATGGGCATCCCTTGCACACCTCATCAGCGCTCGGCAATCGTCCCCGGCCGCAATACAGGCGCCGCTGCCCAACGTGCACAAGCCATCCTGGCTGCACATAGCGCTGGCTCGGCAATCCTTGGTCGAGCGCGCCGCGCAAGCGCCTTGTTCAGCGGTGCATCGGCCAAAGCCCCTGCACGCGCGGCTCTTGGCACAATTGGCGTCGCTCGCGGCCACGCAACTTCCTGCAGCGGCCGTGCATACACCAAGTCTGGCACAGAGCTGGCTCTGAGCGCAGTCAGCCGTGCTGCCGACCACGCACTCATCGCCGCGGGCCGTGCACAGCCCATCGGACTTGCAGAGCCGCCGCTGTTGGCAACTGGGGCGTTCGGGTACAGTCGGAACGCCCAAGCAAGCCGCCACACCAATACAAGACATCAGGACCAGCGAGGGAAACAGCCAGCGCGTGCACCTCGCTGAGCGTCGCAATCGTGGCGGCAACATAGCCGTGAGCCTACACCACCACTGCTTGGGTTATCATGAAGATGGTGATGTCGATGACCTCAGCGATCGGTCGGTCCATGCCCGCATTCAGTCACGCTATCGTTCGAGCGCTGGTCGCGCTGGCGCTGATCGCCAGCACGGGTTGCTCTTCACCCAAGACGACCGACCCGCCGGCGAAGACTCCTCCGAGCCCGCCCATCGAGCGGAGCTTGTTTGCCATCGAGGCTTTGCCCCCCGGTCTTCAGCTCACGGTGGAGCAGCGACGGCAGTTCATGGCCATCTGGATGCAGCTCGCCGCCGAGCTGGGTGTGGCCCACGCGGGGGTCAATGCGTTGCTCTGGGGCGACTTCGAGCCGGACCCACCGGCCAACGGCGTGCACACCTACAACTGGGACGTGCTGGACGACATGGCGCGCGCCGCAGACGCCGAAGGGATCACGCTGCAGCTGGACATTCACAGCAATTCACCTTGGGGCACGGTCAGCCAAGTCGGAACGTCGGGGGCGCCCGGCTCTTCGCCGGTTCTTCCCGCTCACCATGACAACTTCAAGTCGTTCGTGCGCGACCTGGTGCGTCGCTACAACGGCAAAGCGGGCGAGCGACTCGCCGACCTTTCTGGTCCCGTAATCGCGATACTCAATTTGGGCTCGGAGATCGAAGTGCCGCAGCATTGGCCCGCCAACGGAACCGCAGAGCTGCCTGCGACTGCTACCGCTTACTACGACACCCTGGCCATGATGAAGCAGGCCGCTGGCGAGGTGGACCCAACGATATTGATCATGCGCGGCCCCACCAACTTCGGTTGGTTCCTCGATGGGCCGGCGACACCTGACGAAGTCTGGGCGGGCTTCGCTGCGGTCTTCGGGGAGTGGTCAAAGCAGGCGCGCGAGCTATTGACGATGAGCTCGAGCCGGAAAGACACCTTCGACGCATTCTCGCTGCATCCAAACTACGGAGCGCTCTCTCTATACCATCAGGCCGTCTTCGTACGGACCCATCTCGTCGATGTTCCGCTCGTCTCCGAGGACACCCGCTCGACCCTGGTCAACTCCGACGCGGCCGCGCACTGGCCAAGCGAGGACAGTGACGACATACCCGACATCGTTCAGACGATCGACGCGGGCCCGCAAACGCCCGACGATCCCGTCTACGCCAAGGCCTACCAGGACTTCTTCCAAGCCCAGACCCATGTGCTCGTGCAGAAGGTGTCTTTGGCAGCCGTCTCGGGCTATCGCACGGTGTTCGTGTCGACGATGCTTGATTTTGGTCCGACCTATCCCATGCCCCAATGGTGGTACACGGGTTTGGTTGATTTGAAGCTATGGGGGCAGGGCAAGAAAGAACAGGCAAGACGTCCCGCCTTCCACGCTTACAAGGCCCTCATCGGCCGGCTACTCGGAGCCCAGGCGGTTGGCTACGAAAACCCGACTGGCAAGGTGCATGTGGCGCGCTTTGTCACAGGTGGAAAGAACATGGCCATTGCGTGGTCGGATGAGCCGCTCGTTGCCGATCTGTCGAGCACCTTCAGTAGCAGCGCAACGCTTCGAATCGAGGCGTTTCCTTCGGTGGCGCCGCAGACCAAGCTGATTGAGCAAGCGGGTCAAATCGCTGCCCTCGAGCTGAGCGCTGCGCCCTTGATCATCACCGAGCAGTAGCCAAGCTCTCATTGGACCAACACGCAAGTGCCGCCCACACACTTGACGCTCTTGTTGAAACACGGATCCTCGAAACAGGTCACCATCTTGCCGTTGCAGATCGGGTCGGGCTCCGTGGCGAGCATGGCGAAACACACGCACGGCGCCGTGTCACAATAGCTAGAAAACAGCTTGCAGTCGTTGGGTCCGAGACAGCCAGCGCTGCCACCGCTGCCGCCCGAGCCTGTCGAGCCGCCCATGCCGCCCATGCCGCCTGCGTTGCTGCTGGTGGAGTTGCTATTGGTGCTCGTGCCGGTGGCGGTGTTGCTGCTGGTGCTACTGGTGGCGCCGCCCGTATCCGTGCTCGACGAGCTGGTCGTGCCGCCGCTGCCCGTGTTGGCACCAGACCCACTGTCGTCTCCATTGCTGGCGTCTGTCGCGCTGCACGCCCCAGCGAGGCCGATGCTCGAAATGGCGACCGCCAAGAAAAAGAAAGCCACTCGTCTCATGAGACCTCCGAACCGTCAGAAGATAGCGCCGTCCAGTCCCCGGCACCATCATACGAGAGGGCTTGCGTGTTAGGCCAGCGCCCTGAGGACGTCGCCTCGGTCGAAGGGTTTGGTAACCACCGCGTCGACACCTCGTTCGCAAACGACCCTGGTAGCCAAGGCGGCCTCGACGACGATCACAGCACGTACGGCTGGCTGGCGGTCGCGCAGGGTTGCAAGCCAACTGAGCACCGCGGAGAGGGATTTGGTCTCGCAGTCGACAACCAAGGCCGAGATGCTCCCTTTGGCGACCAAGCGCGTAGCGTCAGCCCGCTCGGTGGCTTGAAGCACCTGGAAGCGGTCCTCGATGTCGCGGGTCAGCGCTCCTCTCAACAAGCCTCCGTTACCCAGTACGAGTACTGCGTCGCCCATCAATCCACTGTGACACAAGGGCGCCTCGAGCCGTATCAGCCAAGGATTGAAAGCGCGCCACTGCGCGTAAATGAAATCGCTACGACGCTTCCGCTAGCGGGATCACGGCTTGGCGGGCCGCAGGATCCCCGTCTCTAGGGCGTAGCGAACGATGTCGGCGCGGGTGCGCAGTCCGAGCTTGTCTCCGATGCGGTGGCGATAGGTGCCGATGGTGCGAGGACTGAGATGCAATCGTTCGCCGATTTCCTGGTTGGTGTAACCGTGGGCGAGCTGCTCGAGGACTTCTCGCTCCCGTGCGCTGAGTGATTCGGTCTCATCGGCCGGCGGCATCGAGCTGGGCCGGACGATACGTTCGAGCTCACTATTGCCCAATGAGACGTTGAGATAGGAACGGCCTTGACTGACCGCCCGAATCGCGGTGATGAGCTCATCGCCCAAGGCGTCTTTGACCACATAGCCGGAGGCGCCGGCCGCCATCATGGCGCGCACGAATGCTTGATCGTCATGCATGGTCAGGGCGAGCACTCGCGTGTCGGGGCAGCTGGCGCGGATTTCCTTGGCTGCCTCCACGCCGTTCATTTTGGGCAAACCGATGTCGAGTAGCACCACGTCTGGCCGCAGCGCACGCGCCTTCGTGACGGCTGCTTCTCCGTCGGCGGCCTCGTCCACAATCTCGATGTCGGTCTCAGCCTCGATGATGGCGCGCAGCCCCGCCCGCATCACTCCGTGGTCGTCGGCGATGAGTATGCGGATCATGTTGGCTCCTGATCTTGTTCCAAGGGGATCTCGACCGCAACCGTAGTGCCCTGACCTGGGGACGATTCGAGGCGCAGGCTGCCGTCGAGGAGCTTGGCCCGCTCGCGCATTCCGGCGAGCCCTCGCCCAACCCATTGGCCTGCACCCGCTGGCTCGAGGCCAGGCCCTAGGCCGCGGCCGTCATCCTCGATGACCACCCGAAGATGTTCGCCTTGTCTGGCTACGAGCACGCTCGCCACGGTTGCGTCAGCGTGCTTCGCGACGTTGTTGAGCGCCTCTTGGGTAATCCGGAAGATCGCAATCTCGATGGCGGGCGCGAATCGCTGCTGGATACTCAACCCCACCACCTGTGTCGTCACGCTCAGCTCGAAGGCCTTCGAGATATCCCGACCGAGTTGCTCAATCGCTCCTTTGAGACCCAAGGCGTCGAGGTTGCTGGGATGCAAGCCGTGTGACAAGCGGCGTATCTCTCGGAGCGTCATGGTGTTGATGTGGCGCAGCTCGCGCACCTGCTCACGCACCGCTTCGTCGCTGCTCTGCTGCTCCAGCCTCGCAAGACCAGCACCCAAAGAGCCGATCCATTGTCCCGTCTCGTCATGCAGCTCTCTGGCGATTCGGCGTCGTTCTTCTTCTTGGGCCTCGATGATGTGCCGTTAAAAATCGCGTAGCTGCTCTACCCGGCGATGCTCGCTCATGTCGCGCGCCAGACAGAGTATCAGTGGCTTACCCTCGAGCTCGAAGCGGCTCAAACGCACTTCGACTGGGAACTCACTGCCATCCTTGCGGCGATGTCGCCCGACAGCGGTTCGAGCTACGCCTGGCTCTAGCTTCAGCCAGGGACTGTCTGGGGCGAGCTCCTGCTCGATGTCCGCCACCTTCTTGGAGAGCAGCAGTGCGCGACTGTACCCGAGGCTGGTGCAAGCGCGCTCATTGACCTGTACGAATTGGCCGCACATGTCGTGAACAAACAAGGCATCTGCAATGGAGTCGAGCAACAAGCGGTGGTAGGCAGCGCGTTCTTCGAAGGCGCGTTGAACATCGAGCCGTGCGCCCACGCTTCGCCGGATCACCAAGTGGCCGCTGACGACACCATCCGAGTTGCGCAGCGAGGAGATGACGGCTTCGGTCTCGGTGAGCGAGCCATCTCGACACTGGAGCGCCACCTGACAGCGCCAATGTGCACGCGATTGCCCCAGCTGCAACCCCCCGGCGGCTCGGGCAGGCGCGCGCGCCCCGCTGCCAATCAGCTCGTCGGGCGTCTTGCCCAAGGCATCCGCGAGCTGATAGCCGGTCAGCTCCTCCCACGCCTTGTTGACGTAGACGATTCTCATCTGGCCATCGGTGAGCTCCACAGCATCAGCTGCTTGCTCCACAGCGGCCATGAGCAACTGGGGCAATTGTTCCGGCGCGGGCACATCTCGCACGTCGGCCATAGCTACCAAGCCTATGTGTAGCCGATTCGGCTCCTGGGCGGGCCGGCCACACGCTAGAAATCGGCGAAGTCAGGGTCCATTTCCATAGGAATGACCTTCTCAGGTGGGGCATCCGACGCGCGGTCGTTAGAAATGCCGTTCGACTTGCCCGCTTTGATTGGACTCCTCTTCGCAAGCATTCGAGGTGGGGGGCGATGATGTGTTGTCGATAGCGCGGTGCTGATGGCTTGGCCCAGTTGGAAGCGGCTGACCATGGAAGTAAGCTCTTCGGCTTGGCTCGACAGCTCCTCGGCAGCCGAAGCGCTCTCTTCGGCAGTGGCTGCAGACTGCTGTACGATCCGGTCCATTTGTGAGACGGCGTCGTTGATTTGTCCGATGCCGCGGGCCTGCTCCTGGCCGGCCAAGGCGATCTCGTTGACGATGGCCGCGGCGTCGTCGATGGCCGTCACGATCGCGCCGAGCTTGTCGTTGACCTCCACAGAGACGGTGCGCCCTTCGGTAGCGAGCTGAACCGACCTGCCGATGAGCTCCTCAGTGCGTTGGGCTGCATCCTTCGAGCGTAGGGCAAGATTGCGTACTTCTTCGGCGACCACCGCGAAGCCTCGCCCAGCATCGCCCGCGCGCGCTGCTTCCACCGCTGCATTGAGCGCCAGCAAGTTGGTCTTGAGGGCGATTTCGTTGATGTCCTTGATGATCTGGGCCGTGCTCTCGGCTGCGATCTTGATCTGCTGCATCGAGTCGACCATGGATCGCATGGACTCTGCGCCCTCGGTTGCCACACCCTTGGCGCTGTCGGCCAGGCCGCGAGCCCTACCGGCGTTGTCGGCGCTCTGCCGCGTCATGCTGCTGATTTCCTCCAGACTGGCAGAGGTCTGCTCCAGCGATGAGGCCTGGTCAGCGGCGCCTTTGGCAACCTCTTGGCTTGCCTCGGCCATCTGTTCACCGACTGCGTTGACCTGCGTGACCGCCAAGGCCACTCCGCCGAGGGCGTCCTCGAGTGCCGACGCCGTACTGTTCAGCGATTCCTTGATGATTGCATGACCGCCTTTGTAATCACCGCTCATACGGGCGCGCAAATCGCAGTCAGCGAGCTTGGTGAGGACGGCAGCGGCCTCGTTGATTGGATCCAACAGTGCGTCGAGGGTCTGGTTCATGCCCTCGATGATGGTGCGGAACTCGCCGGCGTGATTGGCGCTGTCCAAGCGAACTTCGAGCGAGCCGTTCAGCGCGGCTTGAACCAAGTGGTTGGTGTCAGTTGCGAGGGCGTGGATCTGCTGCTTCATGCGAATCATGGCGTGCCCCAAGGTGTCGCGATCGCTCGCGGCGCTGAGCGCTACAGACAAGTTCCCCGCGGCGATTTGCTCAGCCACGTCGGCCTTGCCTCGCTGCGCCTCGAGCATCCGTAGCATCGCGTGACCGAGCACGTCGTCGCTGCTTGCTGCGCTGAGCTGCACCGAGAGATCACCAGCGGCGATCTGTTCAGCTACATCGGCTTTTTCGCGTTGCGAAGCGATCATCTTGCCAAACGCGTTGGCCAGGTCACCCACCTCGTCGCGGCGATCCATCTGCACCTCTGCGCTCAGGTTGCCTCGGGCGATTTGGCTGGCCGCTTCGGCGAGTTGTCGCACCGGCTGGGAGATGCTGCGGGTCACTGCCACGCCAACGATGAGGGAGAAGAGCAAGCTAACAGCAAGCAAAATGAGTTGCAACCACTTGAGCGTTCCGATCAGCCCGCGCGCTGCTGCCGCATCGGTGTCCATCAGACCCTGCTGGTTGGCGATCATCCCTTTGATGATGCGGTTGAGCTGCTTGGCAACCGGTGCGGCGTTGGTGCCGAGGCGGTAGTTGCCTACATCCCAGCGCGTGCTGCCCCGGATCTCGAACATCTTGGGCGGCAGTGGCTTGAATTTGGCCCGCGCCGCCGAGAAGCGCTCGAAGGCGCCACTCTGGGTGGCGTCGAGCATGTTTTGGTTGCGGCTTAGATCAGCGAAGCGGCGGTCGTTCTTGGCCCAGTATTTCTCGAAGCTCTTGCGAAACTTGGCGTCGCCCGTCAGCAGGAACGCGCGGATGGAAGCCAGCCCCAATCCCAACGTGCCGCGCACGTCCGCCATCATGCCCAAGAGCGCCTTACGGTTGCCCTTGCCATTCTTGATCAAGCCTTCTTGGTCGATCATGGCGGTGATCTCTTTGGCCAAGATCGCAGCTTGCGGTGCGGCTTGCCGTAGCAAGATCTTTTCGGCGGGCCGATTGTCGCTGGTGTGGGCGAGCTTCTCGATGGCGTCTTGCTCGCGCTCCAGCTTGGCAAACAGCTCCTTGAGGGTGGTGAGCTTTTGCTTGTTGGCTTCGACGGTCCAGCTTTGCGACAACGTGGTCATGCGGGCCAGGGCCGGGTTGATGATTGTGCTCCACACCCGCTGCCTGTTGTCCTTGAGGCTCTTGTTGCCCAGCAACATGTAGCCGCGCAGCTGCGCCAAGGATGCATTGAGCCCATTTTGCAGCTCGACGCCCAACTTGGCGGTCGGCGCTCGCAAGGTGATGACCCGGGTGGTCTGGCTGTTGACCTTGTCGATGTAGCCGATGGTCGCTCCTACCACCACGACCAGTAACAAGCTGCTGATGCCAAAGCCGATGGCCAGTTTGCTGCCCAGTTTCAGATCACGAAACCTCATGCTTTCCATCGTGCCAAGTCGTCGCAAGCCGCGGTATCGACGGAAGATTGATTCGGCATGGCGGGCCGTAATGGGAACGCGCAGACAGGCGCCACAGATCGGATCGGCGTGTAAATGTTTCTGAATGTGCGCCTTGGTGCGACAACGGCCCACACCCGCAGGGGCGGCATCGAAAACGTCAGCCGCCCGCCTTGGCGAGCCAGGACGCGAGGCTGAGCTCGTTGAGGTCGCTCACCACAGCATCGAGCTGAGGTGGGTTGCCAGTTTCTGCGGCACGGCGCAGGTGCTCAGCAGCGACCCAACCGATTGCGTGCAGGGCATGGTGGCGGCTCATGCCCTCGCCCATGAGCCGTTCGAGCGCAGCGCGGGTGGCCGGTGGATCTCCACTGGCTAGTTGATTTTCGACGATGGTGTGTAGCGCCACATGTCGGTGCAGATTCGGAGGCTGCTGTTTGGCGGGCAGGGCCTCGTGATACGTGCCCACGAGCTCGAGCTTGTCCTCCTCCTCGAGGGCGAGCCATAGCTCCGCTTGCATGGGGCGGTCCGGATGGTAGCCGCCATCGTCCTGAGCTCCGGGGATCGCTGCGCGCTCGGGCTCGGTCGGCCTTGGGGTGGCGGCGACAGGGCGTACTGCCTCCGCCACGGACAGCGCTTTTTTGGCTATCGGGCGCTGCTCAGCGCGTTTGCGTTGCTTGCGTCGGGCCTCGCGGCGCTGCTTGTGCTTGGCGGCCCGTTTCTGTTTGCCGTGGTGTGTGGCCATGGCTGCCTCTCGTCGTCAGTCGTCAGGAGCTAGCTCGAGTCGCTTGCGTGCGTCGAGCGTTTTGTCGCCGTTGCCCGTTTTGCTCGTAGCAGGATGGGACGGCGACCACTGGAGCACATCTTCGGGCAACGGGCCGGGCAGGGTTGGCTGCACCGTGCGCTCGAGCAGCTCGAAGCCCTGGCGAGCTTGCAGCTCGAGTGGCAAACCGCGTTCCGGTCCTTGTTCGTTGAACCAACCGCGGGCGCGCTCGACGTTGCGGATCAATACTGCGTGCTGGGGATCGCGAGCTGCCGCCTCACTGAAGCGATCCATCATGTCTTGGATGCGCCCTTGTCGAAACGCGATGCAGGCCAAGTCATTGAGCGCGAGGCCAGGCAGGGGGTGGCCGAGTCGAAGAGCGTGCTGGCAATGCTCAGTTGCTTGGTCGAGCTCCCCTGCTGCGTAGTGCGCACTGGCCAAGTCCAAATGGGCGGGGGCGTGTTCGGGCAAACGTTCGACAATGGCCCGACATTCGGCAACGCTATCTCGGTAGAGGGTCTGCACTCCAGCGTGGCGGGCGAACCACTCGCTCATCATGACCGTGCACCGTTCTGAGGCATCAAAAGGTGTCTTCAGCTCCTGGAAGGGCTCCTTGAAGAACACCTCGCTGTCGAGCCAGCCGAGTTTCTGGGCGTCGAAGAAGTCCTTGGTGCCGGGGTAGATCGACAAGCAGGAGAAGATCACTTCATGGGGTGCGGCCCGATCGAGAAAGGCCAGCGTTTGCTTGAAGGTCTGGACCGTTTCGCCACGGTTGCCCAGCATCATGAAGAAGCGCGTCTTGAGGCCGACGCTCTTGGCGAGGGCGGTGGTCTTGACGATGTCATCCACGGTGATGTTCTTGTCAATCTGAGCGAGAATCTCTGGGGCGCCGCTCTCGACGCCCAGACTCAGTCGCTCACAGCCGGCGAGGCGCATCTGTACAAGCAGCTCCTCGTCGAGCAAATCGACGCGTGTGTCGCAGCTCCAGGAGAAACGAAGGCCCCGTTGCTGGATGGCGCGGCAGAGCGCGAGCACCCGTGTTCGCTGTGTCGTGAAGGTATCGTCCTTGATGGCCAACAGCTTGACGGGGGCGCGCTTGCAGGCTTTCTCGAGGGCGTCGAGCACGTAGTCCACGGAGTTGCAGCGATAACCACGGCCCCATTGTGACTCGGCGCCGCAGAAGGTGCATGACCAGGGACAGCCTCGCGAGGTCATCACGATGTGCGTGTCGAAATAGTCGTGCGGGCTAGCGAGCGTGTCGAGGTTGCGGATCGCGCCGCGCGCCGGGCCCGTGCGAATGCAGCCGCCCTGCCTGAAGACCGTACCGGCGATTCCCTTGCTGGGTTTTCCTGCTTCGAGGCATGAAACCAGCTCCATGAAGCTCGCCTCGCTTTCGCCGACGGTCACCGTGTCGATGGCAGGATGATGAGCCAGCATCGGCTTGGCGAGCGGGCTGGCGTGGGGGCCTCCGACGACGATGTGCGCCTGTGGGTGCGCTTTGCGAATACGTGCTGCGCACAAGCCAACACCGCGACGATTGGCGGTCCAGCAAGATAGTCCCCACAGCGTTGCATCGAGTCCATCGATCAGCTGCTCGACCTGTGGCCAAGGAAAAGCCGATAGGTTGAGCACTTTGACTTGGTGGCCAGCGCGCAAGGCTTGAGCAGCCAGCGAGAGCAAGCCGTAGGGCGTCTGGTAGAAGTCCCCGTCGAGGTCGCCGGCGCCGTAGCCTGGAGGCGGACCGTCGCCATCCTCGGCCGCAGCTTGCCCCCGCTCGGGGATCTTCCAGGGTGGTGGATACAGCAGGGCGATGCGCATCGAGCCTCGCCGGGAAGTCTTGCGTATCGCGGGCTGGCTCACAACCCGCGTGATCCGACGAGCGCTAACACTGCCGGCACACTAGGCTGCAACACATGTTGCTCATGCATGGACTTCGTCCGCTTCACTGGGCGCTCGCCGGTGGGGCTATCGGTGTCATCACGCTGGTACGCGGACACGCGGACTCGGCCCGGACTCGGACTCGGACGCGCGGACTCGGACTCGGACGCGCGGACTCGGGCTCGGACCCACATGCGGACTCGGACGCGGACGCGGACACGCGGACTAGAAGCCCAGATTCTCCGGGGAGGTAGCCGTGCTGTTCTTCGTGCGCAGCGTCCGGGGAGCCGACTTCGTCGTGGGCGCTGCATAGGTTGTCTTGGTCGTCGGCGCCGAGGTCGTCATCGAGACCGGGCTGGTGGTCGTGCTGCTCGTCGCGGGCTGAGTGTTGTTCGCCACGGCCGTTGTCGGAGCGGCGCTTGGCCCAGCGCTCGGTATTGCCGTCGGTGCGGCCGCTTGTTGCGCGGTCTTTGCGGCGGTTGGTGCTTGGGTGGGAGCTGCTTGCGACGCCGTGCTGGCCGGAGCTACTTGGGCGCTAGGCACATTCGCTGGGCGCAGCAGCAGCAGCACGGTTCCCGAGGCCGCGGCCGCCACCAGAGCCAACAAGGCGACATAACGAAAGACCGAGCCTCGAGCAGGGGGCGACGAGTCGGTGAGGTTGGGGTCGTCGAAATCGGGTCCGGCGAGATCAGGTCCGGCGAGATCAGGGCCGGCGAGATCAGGGCCGGCGAGATCAGGGCCGGCGAGATTGGGGCCGACGGCCGCCCCATTAGGCTCATTCTGAAAACTCGGCTCGGTTTGCGATGCCAGCTCGGAGCCGAATTCAGGCTCGGGCCCAAACGCCAGCTGCGGCGAGTCGCGTCCCGGTTGCGATGTCGGCTCGGGGGCGAGGGGATCGCGCTCCAGCCTCGAGCCGAGGCCGAGGGTTTCGTCGGCAATCTGTCCGAAGCCATCATCCTCGCCTGGGGCCACCTCGAGCGCTTCGGGGTCGCCTCCCATCGCTCGCATGCCCTTCAGTAGCGTGCGCGGGATTTCACGGCGCGGCGCGGATTCGAGCGCGTCGCTCAGCGACTCGTCCAGATCCTCCATGCTGGGCGTCCAGTCATCGTCGTCGAGCATCCAGTCCATGCTGTCCTCGAGCAGCTCGGGCGGAGGCCGCGATGGAATCGGGTGACTAGAGTCCGGTGTCGGAAATGGACTCGGGCCGAGCAAATCCAGGCCCGCAGCTCCAGCCGCGTTGGCTCTTGGAGGAGGTGGTCGCCGAGGCGCTGGGCGTGGCGGCCCTGCGGACTTGGGGCGAGGCAGTCCATCAGGTCGAGTTGGTCCACCAGGTCGAGGTGGTCCGCCGGGTCGAGGTGGTCCGCCGGGTCGAGGTGGCGGGCGGGGCCGAGCCGTACCAGTGCCCCGCACGCTGTCCGTACCACCAGCCAGAGTCCGCCGAATGCGATGGGACGCTGCCCCTGAACCCGTGTTGGAGGGGGGCGGTTCACCTGGGTTGGTTGGCCGCAGCAGCTCCTCGGACTCGTCGACCACCCCTGCTGCCTCGGAAAGCTCGGCCGAAGGGGGAGAGAGCTTCGGCGCCCTAATCATGTCCATTCCCGGAAAGCTGTCGGGAATGCAGGAGGGCAATCCGGAAAACGGCCGGCTGAGCGGCACGTCCTCGTCGTCGAGCTCGTAGAGCAAGGTGGCGAACGCCGAGGCCATTTCTTTGGCAGAGCGGAAGCGCTCCTTGCGGAGTGGATTGAGCGCTTTGCGGAACCAGTCGTCAACTGCCGAGGGCAAGTTCGCCCGCAGCTCGCTTGGCGGCGTGAACTTACCGTCCACGATGCGCGCGCAGATGACTCCGATGGTGTTGCCAGTGAAGGGGACGGTGGCGGTCAGGCACTCGTAGGCGACGATCGCGAGTGCCCACAGATCGGACTGCCGATCGACCGGGTGCGTGCCGATCATCTGGTCTCGACACACGTACTCGGGCGTGCCGATCAGCGTACCATCCACTGTGAGCTTGGCGTGGCCTTCTTGCAGCTGGGTGAGCTTGGCCACGCCGAAATCGAGGACCTTGATGAGCTTGCCGTCCTCGGACGGAACCAAGAAGATGTTGTCGGGCTTGATATCCCGGTGGATGATCCCGAGGCGGTGTGCCGCGTTGAGCGCCTTGGCAACTTGAGCAACCATTTGCGCGGTCTGCCGCACGCTTAGCCAGCCGGTGTTTTCGATGCGGTCCCCGAGACTCTCGCCGTCGAGCAGCTCCATGACGATGTAAGGCGTGCCCTCTTTGGTGACACCTTGATCGTAGGTTTGAACGACGTGCGGCGATCTGATCTTGGCAGCAGCTCTCGCTTCCTGGTGGAAGCGAGCCAGCACCTGTGGATCATCGAGCGCAAGCTGCTCGCTGATGAATTTGACGGCAACGCGAGTCTCGAGGTTGAGGTGCTCACCCACCCACACCGCACCCATGGCGCCCTCGCCGATCGGCTCGACGAGGCGCACGTTCGGGTTCACCATGGTGCCCGCCTGCAATTGCATACGTGTCCCATTAAGCCTAGCCGGGTCGGGTTGGCGTGGCCAGCCGCCGCTGGGCAAGCGGGGGCCGTCGAGCGCACAGGAGGATTTTCGCGCCGTGATCTACGGGAAGGTGCTACCACCGAGTTTGGGTCCAGTGGGGGAAGCTTGACGCAAAAACTGTCCAAGAGAATCGAGAAGCTGCTCGACCGAATCGAGAGCGTCTGCCCCGTGCGGCAGTCTGCCGAGCGGGTCATGATGCTGAGCGGCAACGCGGATGCGGACATCAGCCAGCTCGCCGACGCCATATCTGCCGATCCTGCGCTCGCCGCGGAGACGATGCGAATCGCCAACAGCGCTGTTTTCCGTCGCGGCAGCGCGGCGACCTCGCTGCAACAAGCGGTGATGAAGCTCGGGCTCGAGCAAATCAACCAAATGGCCTCGGGTATGGCCATGCTCAGTCGCTTCGGAGGCAACGATCCGCTGACCCATGAGCTACGTGACCGCTCCGTTTTTGCTGCCACCATCGCAGGTCTGATTGCGACCGAGCTCGGCAGCGTCGATCGCGGAACAGCATTTTTGGCTGGCTTGCTCTGCGAGATCGGTGGACTCGCGCTCTGCGCGGTCGACTCGGGTTACGGTTCGGTGTTCCATGAAGCCTCCGGTTTCTGGCCGGTTCGCGAGGTGCTCGAGCGCGACCGCTACGGACTGTCGACCTGGGAGCTCGCGGGTCGAATGCTCAAACGAAATCGAACCGACGAGCAGGTGGTCCAGGCTATCGAGACCGGCTTCGACTTGCGCTGTCACGATGACGTCGGCGTCCTGACCAAGATCGTCAGTTTCTGTCGGGTGGTCGCTCCCGAGACGATCGGCTTGGAGCCGGAGCAACTTCGTGAAAAGTCCTTCCGCGTGGGTGAAATCCGTGACGCCGCCCTGATGGACGACGTGGATGTCGACCGTCTGTTGTTCGTCATCGAATGGGCCAGCGCCTCGTTCGAGATGACCATCGCCTCGACCCGCTAGCTGGCACCAGCGCCGATGCGAAGCGTGCCATGGGCAGGCTGCGCTCATGGCACACAGTGTGACCCTCGACCGAACAGCATGGGGACCGCTGCTCAGTTGGATTCGCCCAGCGCTGCCAGCTCGGTCTCGATGCGCTCCCAGTCGAGCATGAGTTGCTCGAGGTCGGTATTGAGCGCGGTCTCTTCGGCTCGCAGCGTTTCAATCTCTGCTGGCGGTGTTTGCTCGAAGAAGCCCGCCACGCAGTATTGCTCTTGGATCTGCTTGAGGCGTGTCTCGGTCGTGTCGATCTGCTCCGTGACCTTGTCCCGATTGCTGAGCAGCTTGCGATGATTGCTTCGACGTCGCTTCTGCTCCTCCCAATCGCCGGTCTCTTGCTCGGCGCCGGGCTCGGCTACGGTCTCAGACTTGAGCTTCTTGGCTCGCTGCACGACGGCGTCGGCGTCGAGGTGGTCATCACCGCAGTGCGCCAAGTACTCCTCGTAGCTGCCCGGATAATCGCGCAATCCGGTGGACGTGACTTCGACTATGCGGGTGGCCAAGCGCGAGACGAACCAACGATTGTGGGACACGAACACGATGGTGCCCTCAAATGAGCCCAACGCTTTGACCAGGGCTTCGGTCGATTCGAGATCGAGGTGATTGGTCGGCTCGTCGAGCACCAGCACGTTGGGTTGCTGCACGATCAGCCGACTGAATATGAGCCGAGCCGACTCGCCGCCAGACAGCGAGGCGATCTTCTTGTCCACGTCGTCGCCGCTGAACAGTAGCCGCCCGAGCTGGCCGCGCACGAAGCGAGTCGGCTCTTGCGAGCAAATCGACCACAGGTACTCCAGCGCGCTCATGTGCGGCGTGTCGAGCAGCTCGGAGTGGTCCTGCGGGAAGTAGCCCACGTGGGTCTCGTAGCCCCAAGCGACTTTGCCTTCGTCGGGCTCGAGGTGGTCGACCATGATTTTGAGCAAGGTGGATTTGCCCAGACCATTGGCCCCGATGATCCCCACGCGCTCGCCGCGGGGGACGGTCAACACGACCTGCTGCAGCACTTGGTTGTCCCCATAGGCCTTGCTCACCCCCTCGAGGTTGACCACGTCGCGACCGCTCTTGCGCTTTTGCTCGAAGCGAAAGACGGGGTAGCGACGTGAGGTCTGGGGCAACGGCTCGATGTCGATTTTTTCAATCTGCTTGAGCTTGCTTTGCGCCTGGCGGGCTTTGGCCTTCTTGTAGCGAAAGCGCTCAACGAAGGCCTTTTTTTGGTCGATGATCTGTTGCTGTCGTTCGATCTCCGTCTCTTTGCGCTCCCGGGTCGTGCGCTTCTGCTCCAGGAAGAAGGTGTAGTTACCTGGGTACGCCGTGACGGTCTCGTAGTCGATGTCGAGGATGTGGGTGGCCACGTTGTCTAGAAAGCGATGGTCATGCGAAATGATGATCGCGCAACCTTCGAACCTGGACAGGAACTTCTCGAGCCACCGAATCGTCAGGATGTCCAGGTGGTTGGTGGGCTCGTCGAGCAGCAGCAGATCGGGACCGCCCACTAGCGTCTGAGCCAGAAGCACGCGCAGCTTGTAGCCGCCGGACAGTGTGGACATGGCCTGAAGGTGAGATTCGCTGGGGATGCCGAGCCCCGCCAAGATGGCACCGGCGCGCGAGCCGAGCGTATAGCCATCATGCAAACGGATGCGCTCTTCGATTTCGGCGATTGCGGCGGCTCTTCCCGCTGGTGCGGCGAGCAATTGCTCCTGCTCGCGCAGCGCGCCCCACACCAGCTGATCGCCCATCATGGCCACATCGAGGATGCGCTGTTCCTCGGCCAGATAATGGTCTTGCCGCAGCACGCCGATGCGCGTTTTGGCAGGAATGGTCAGCTCGCCCTCGCTGGCGGGCTCATCGCGGGCGAGAATGTCGAGCAAGGTGGTCTTGCCGGAGCCGTTGGCACCGACCAAGCCGTAGCGCGAGCCGGCGTTGAGCTGGATGGAGAACCCCTCGAACAGCGTGCGGTCGCCGAATGCTTTGCCGAGGTTGCTCAGTCCGATCATCTTGGGTACCCGAAATTGTTGCAGCCCCCTTGTAGCGCATTTGTACGCCGTTCTTGCGCAACGATTTGGACGGGCGCCGCCGTCCAGCTCGAGCTGTACTAAGGATTGGGGTAGCGCTTGTGCCCGCCCACCAAACTTGCGTTGGGCGAGAAATACCGGCGCCGCTTGCCGTTGGCACCGAAGATGGGTTTTTGCGCCCACCACCACCAGCGCTGCTTCTGATAGTTCCAGGAGGCCACGGTGAGGCGGCGATCCGTGACCCGGACCACGGCGAAGCTCTTCCAGCTGTGTTTGACCGAGCCCACGTTGAAGACGTCGTAGCCGTGCCATTGGTAGCTGCCCGATGCGTGGAAATGGCCGTGGAAGATCCCTAGGATGCGGTAGCCCTCGATGCTTTTGCGCAGCCCCTCTCGGTAGTCGCCGTCGCCGAACCAGTTGTTGCTGAACGGACCTTTGAGCGGGAAGTGAAAATAGAGGATCACGCCCACCTCGCGTCCCTGCTCGGCCAAGTCCTTGCGCAACCAGGCGAGGTCCTCGTCATCGGGCGCTTCGCCCAAGCACACCACATGCAGGTCATGCCAGTCCCAGGCGTAGCGCACCGCTCCGTGCCGCTTGGCGATCTGCTGTTTGACGTGAAGCCCCGTGGTTTTGTCGTGGTTGCCAATCGTCTCGTAAACCGGGTAGCGCAAGCGGCCGTCTTTGCCGGTCAAGCCGTAGTGCTTTGTGAACTGCGCCCACTCGTGAGGCCAGCCGCTCTCGGTCAGGTCGCCGCTGATCAGCAGTCCCCGTGGATTGCCAACAGCGCCGCCGATCCCGGCAGGAAAAGGCTTGCCACTGATCTCGTTCATTTCATCGATGAGGGCGGTGTTCTCCTTTTCCATTTCGCCGTGACCGAAATGCAGATCGGAGCTCACCAACAAGGTCAGGTCCATCCCACCTTGACGTCGCCGCGGTCCCTTGCGAGCTCGGGGCTTCGCCACGCTGGTGGGCAAAGAAGCTGTAGCCGAGCTACCGGTTTGTACGTTAGCTGGGGCGCCGGCGGGTGAAGAGCTCCGCAGGTAGAACGTTGCTGCGCCGCCCGCGAGCAGTGCGGCGATGGCGAATGCGGATGCCCATGAGGCTTTCATGGGCCTACCAACGCTTCGGCAGCGCTAACTATTTCGACTGCGCTGCCTCGATTCGGTCGCGCATGGCGGCTACGCCTTTTACGGCGCCGCCGATGTTCTCATCGTTGACCAAGCTCACCGGCAGCGGCAGCTTGGGATCGAGCAACACCTCGAGGGTCAGCGCGGTGCTCTTTTCGTCGAGCGCCTCGAGCCGCCAGATCGCTTTGAAGTCGTTGACGTTGCCACTGATGAACTGGCTCTCGTGCGTCTCGACGCCGTCAGCGATGGTCGGCGGCGGCATCTTGATGCGGGCGCCCATCTTGAGCGCGCCGTGCAGGGCGGCAACCTGCATGTAGACCATGCGCGTGCCGTCGTCGCTCATGCCGAGCACCCGCGAGGTGCGGTAGTGCGGCATGAACTCGGCGTAGTGATCGAAGTCGAGCACAGCGTCACGGACCTGCGCGATGGGCGCCTTGACCAACACACGCGATCGACCACGCACGATGTCGCTGCCTTCGATGACGGCGCGCTCTCGGGTGGGCGTGCTGGTGGCCTCGGGGCGCTCAGGGGCGAGCACATCGACGTCGGGCCCTTTGGGCAGAACGCCGCCGCTCATGGGGCGCTCCGGGCTTGGACCTGGCCAGTTCAGGTTGGTGGACGAAGTACAGCCTGCTGCTCCGAGCAAAACGAGCGCAGCGGCGAAGGGGAGGGCGTTTCGCGGCGTGGACATTGGGTAGAAAGTGTGTAGCAGGCTGCCCACTGTGGGCAAGTCGGTTGCGTTGTCTCCACGGCCCTAGGTTGACTTGCTCGCGCGCTCATCGCGATTCAGCTAACCACAGGTTATGGATATTCTATGGGAAACACTGGGTTTCGCCGCCAAATCGCTGGTCGTGCTGCTCACCATCGCTGCAAGTGCCGTAATTGTGTTCTCTCGCGCGCGGCCACGTCGCAGCGCGGGCCCAGAGGGGCACGTACGCGTCAAGCGACTGGACGAGCGCATGCGCGCGGTGGCCGAGCAGTTGCGCTTTGCGCTGTTGGAGCCCAAAGAGCACAAGCGTCACCGAAAACAGCTTGCTCGAGCGGAGCAGGAACGCGCTGTCCCAGACAAGAGCGTGTTCGTCCTCGATTTCAAAGGCGATGTGCTTGCCAGCGCCGTTGAGAACCTGAGGCATGAAGTCACCGCGCTGCTGGGCGTGGCCGGCGAGCAAGACGAGGTCGTGCTGCGGCTCGATAGTCCGGGCGGTGCCGCTCACAGTTATGGCTTGGCGGCCTCACAGCTGGCGCGGCTGCGCGACCACGGAATCAAGCTGGTGGTTTGTGTCGACAAGGGGGCGGCCAGTGGTGGCTACATGATGGCTTGCGTGGCCAGCCACATCGTTGCCGCTCCGTTCTCGATCGTGGGCTCGATTGGTGTAGCAGCGCCAGTGCCGAACCTGCACCGGCTGCTCGATCGTCATGGTGTGGACTACGAGAATGTCACCGCTGGCAAGTACAAGCGCACGGTGAGCTATCTGGCCGAGAACACCGAAGAGGGACGGCGCAAGTTCCAAGAGCAAATCGACGAGACCCATGAGCTGTTCAAGAACTTCGTCAAGAGCAATCGGGCCTCGCTGGACATCGATGAAATCGCCACCGGCGAATATTGGCATGCTGCCAAGGCCAAGGAGCTGGGCATGGTTGACGAGCTGTTGAGCAGCGACGATTACCTCATGAAGCAGCTCGATGAGGCGCGCATCTTCGGGGTCAGCTACGAGCGCCCACAGCGCTTGCGTGAACGGATTGCTGGCAGCATCACCGCGGTAGGTGAGAAACTCCTGGTACGGCTGTGGACGACCGCTCGCGAAAACCAACTGGTATGAGGATGTTCGCTGTTTCCCGCACCACGGGCTGGCTAGGCGCAGTTACGAGCATGGTCATCGCGCTCTGCGCTGGGTGTAGTGCCGAACAGCAGGGCGCCACGGTGGTCCCGCCGGTCACCCGGAGCAGCGCTGCGCCCAGTGTCCCGATCCCTTCGTCGAGCGCGACAGCGAGCAGCTCGACGAGCAGCGCTAGCGCAACTGGCAGCAGCAGTGTGACGGACGACATGCCCCCTGGGGTCGAGCTGCTCGGTGCCAAGCGCAACATGGCGGGCAACGTCGCGATCGGGCCGGGTTTCCTCTGGCAGGGAAAGAAGCGCGATGCGGTCGTGGTGGGCTATCAAGACAGCTTCGAAGGGGAGCCCTTGGTAGCCTGGTTCGTGGTGCTCGACGCCGAAACCGACCGGGTCTTCTTCCGCGAAGCTTGGGACTTGGTGCAGATCGACGATGAGCAGCGCATCGTGTACGGCGCCCCCTTCCGGGTAGAGGGCAACGGCTCCAAGCTCGCTCGCCAGCTTGGCATCAGCAAAGCAAAGATCAAGGCGGCGCGCTTCGACGAGGGATCATCGGAAAGCAGTTGGGTGGTCCGCCCAGTGATCTTGGATTTGCGCACGGGCCGTGAGCGCGCAGTGGGTGTGCTCGGTGGCGGCGCTTTGGCTATGTTCGAGGGCAAGCTCGTGGGCCTCGTGCGTCCGCACTATTGGGCGACCGGCAAGGACAGCGCGAGGCACATCGAGGCCCCGAGGGCGCTCGATCTCGACGCCGGTAAGTGGCGCCCCCTACCAGCGAGCAAACGAAAAGCGGCCTTGCGGGCGTTGGCGCCGAAGACCACCGCCATCAGGAGCGATTGCCCCAAGAGAGGTACGGCGCTGGCCAAGACCCGCAATGGCAAGCTCGCTCTTTTCGTGGTCAAGTCCTGCTTCACGGTGCAATCGGCGCGCATCAAGCCAGAGACCCCGTAGCTTGCGTCGCGTCGCGGAACGTGCCCAGCCGCTCCTCACGTCTGTGGTGACAGTCCGGCCAGCGCCAGGTTCTCGTAGACGAAGCCGCCGTACTTGAAGAAGGCGAGCACACCGAGGTTGCCGAGCGCCGAAGCGCTTACCAACAACTTCCGAGTCCGCGCTGTAGTGGTCTTGACGAGCCGCTGCGCGATCCAAAAGTCGAGGATGATCGAATAGAGCAACAGTAGCGTCAGCGGCGGGCTCCACGACGCGTAGAAGCACAAGCTGGCAACGAACAGCACCAGCTTGCGGGCGCGCCAGCCCAATGCCGCGGCGGCGCGGTAGATGAGCGCCACGACGATCAAGAATCCGAGAAACTCGACCGTGGAGAAGATCACAGCAGCAAGGGCTCCACGAGCCTACTCGTAGATGATCGTCGACTTGGAGGGGGGGCCTTTTTTGCGCGGTCCCTTGTGTGACCGCGTCGGTGCGGGCCGCGCAGTTGCTGGGGGGGCGCTCGGAGCGGGGTG